>CAZGIW010000004.1:0-53052 GCA_964526285.1 uncultured Bacteroidales bacterium
CGTGTACTTCGGATGATAAAACGCGCAGGAGTTCACCATGCATAGCATGGCAACCCAACACCGTATAACGCAAAAAACAGATTGTTGCTGGCAGTAACGAAATTTTTTAAAAAGTTGCTATGTTGTTTTTTTTTAATCATGCAGTATCACTAACAAATCTCCCCAGATTTTTTACTTGTCCCTTTATAACATTCATGGTTTTCTAAATTTAAAAATTTCCAATGAAAAAAGGTGTCGTCAATTACATTGAGACACCTTTCTGATACGTCAATCCGCTTTTTTTGAAGGTTATTTAAGCAGAAATCTCACAGGTAGTGTTTGCCATACTCTAACAGGGCGACCTCTCTGGGTCCCCGGTTTCCATGAAGGCATATTGCTGATAACACGTATGGCTTCATTTTCCAATAGAGGGTGAGAGCCTCTTTGAATTGTAACATTGGAAATGCTTCCGTCTTTTTCAACGACAAAGCGAACATGAACGGTCCCCTGAATATTGTTTTTCAATGCTTCATGGGGGTATATGAGGTTTGTTTTAAGATGTCTAAGAAGGGCTTCATCTCCACCAATAAATTGAGGCATTATTTCTGTACCGTGCCAGATAAATTCTTCTTCATGAACTGTTGGTTCAGGCTGAATGGGGATGTAGGCAAATTCTGGAATTTTGTTTCCTGTAGTTTCCATTGATCTATATGAGTCTTCTGATGATGTATCTTCGTCAGGGACTTCCTCAATTTTTTGTGGCACTGGCCTGGGTGGTTCTGGTTTGGGCTGCTCGGGCTGAATGGTGATTTCAATTTCTTCCATTTCAAAGCTGTGTTCTGTGATTCCTGTAATGTAATCCTTTTCATAGCTTTTATATTCAAAAGCAGATAAAACCATGATTAGTGCAAATGTCAGACCCAGTAAAAAAAAGATACTTTTTTTGTTCTCAAGGTCTTTGTTGATTGATTTTTTTGGTTTCATATTGTTGTATTTTATTGGGTTGCCAAAGAAAATTTTACAGGGAGATTCAGTTCCACTCTGACGGGGACTCCTCTTTGTTTTCCCGCATTCCATCTTGGCATATTTCTTACTACACGCATGGCTTCTTCATCACATCCACCACCGATTCCACGAAGAAGTTGTACGTGATTTATGCTGCCATCTTTTTCAACAATAAATTTAACATAAACAGTTCCCTGTATGCCGGCTTCTACAGCCATTTTTGGATATTTGAGATTTTCTCTCAGATAGTCATATAATGCGCTTTCCCCACCATCAAATTCGGGCATGTTTTCTACAATGACAAATGTTACATCTGGAATTTCTGGCTGGTCATCATCAATCTGCACAACATACTGTGTGAAATCTATTTTGGTAAAATCATCCATTTC
The DNA here is from genome assembly GCA_964526285.1 of uncultured Bacteroidales bacterium. Lineage (GTDB taxonomy): Bacteria > Bacteroidota > Bacteroidia > Bacteroidales > DTU049 > CAYMAZ01. The sequence continues at coordinate 1,374 of CAZGIW010000004.1, forward strand.
AACATCAAACTCAACATCATCCTGGTCAGTGTCGTCATCTACAGCTGTGAGCTCAATTGTTTTTGGCTTGGGTAGTTCGGGTTCTGGCTGATCGGGAGGAGTGTTGATGACAGTATCAGAATCAATGGGAATGGGAATTGGCACTGAAAGAGAATTGAAGTCCTGATCATAAAATCTCCATTCAAAAGCAGCAAGTACAATAAGAAGGGAAATGATTAAACCTGTTTGAAAGAAAAAGTCTTTTTTTGATTCAAGGTTTGCTTTGGGTGTTTTTTTTGTTTCCATGGTTTTTGGGTTTATTTATTAAACGTAGAAAATTGCAGATATGATACCTGTTTGATAGCATAAGGCTTGTTTATCCATACTGCAGTGAGCCGGAAAAAGTTAACGGTGTTTTTATATCAACAAACGGTTGATAAAAAAAAAGACTGCCTTTCAAAAGGCAGTCTTTTAAAAAATTTTTATAAGTCTTTTTAACCCTGAAGAACAAATCTGATTGGAAGATTAAACTGAACTCTAACAGGTTTCCCCCTTTGTTTACCAGGTGTCCATCTTGGCATGTTTTTGACAACACGGAGAGCTTCTTCGTCACAACCTCCGCCAATTCCACGCATGATTGTTACATTTGAAACACTTCCGTCAGGTTCAACTACAAAGCGAACATAAACGGTTCCCTGAATTCCACTTTCTTTTGCCATGGGAGGATATGCAGTGTTTTTTGCCAGGTATTCCATCAATGCTGATTCACCACCTGGAAACTCAGGCATGTTTTCAACAATAATAAAAATCTCCTGTTCGACATGTTCCTCTTCAACAACATCAGGGCGTCGGTATTCAAAGTCAGTAATAGCTTTATCCTCAAAATCATCAAAGTCAAGAACATCATCAACTTCAACATCATCTTCAACGATTTCAATTTCAGGAACCTGAGGAGGAGGTGGTTGTTCAATCTTTTCCTCTTGTCGTGTTAATTCAATTTCCTCTTCAGGAATATCAAAAATTAACATGTCATAGTCTGATGTGTCAACTTTATCAAATTTTTTCCACTCAAATGCAACAAGCACTACAGTGAGAGAAAGGACTAAACCCAAAAGAAAATAAATATCTTTGGTTTGCTCCAGGTCCTTTTTGGGGTCTTTTTTAGTTTCCATAACGTTTATTATTTAATGAGCACTGCGAAATTACTAAAATTTATTTTATGAACGATATTAATTTTTCATTTTTTTTGAACGTAACAAGTAAACGGTTATTGTGAGAATGCCAACGGTATTTGCTATTATATCCAAAAATTCAAAACTACGGCTTTGAGTAAAAATTTGTAATGATTCCATAAATCCGGAAAACAAAATACAGAAACAACAAATAAAAATAGTTCTTGAGAATTGATTTTGTCTGTGCAATAATGGAGAAATATTCCAAATCAGCATGAGCAACCCAAACCAAACAAAGTGGATTGCTTTATCAGCATGAGGAATATCTTTCATAAGGGCAAACAAACCATCACCGGGTAGCCGGAAAAGCATAAAATACACAGTAAGCACTGTAAAAAACAGTGCAGGAACATACTTTAGAAAATGTAATTTAATTCCCAGATTAATCAATGAGGGCTTTATAGGCAGCAGCGTCGAGGAGGTTGTTTACTTCTTCGGGATTGTTCATTTTGATTTTGGCAATCCAACCACCGTCATAAGGATCTTTATTTATAATATCTGGTGTTTGTTCAATTTGCTCATTGAATTCAAGAACTTCCCCACTGACAGGCATATAAACATCAGAAACTGTTTTAACAGCTTCAATAGTTCCAAGCGAATCTCCCTTAACAAGAGTTTCTCCAATTGTGTTTACCTCAACGAAAACAACGTCGCCAAGTTGACTCTGAGCATAGTCAGTAATTCCGATGATGGCAATATCACCTTCAATTTTTAACCATTCGTGATCTTCTGTGTACTTTAAATTATCTAATACATTCATAACTTGAGATTTTAAATTTTTTTCAAAAATACTAAAAATGATCAATGAATTAATTTTTTTTTTAATTTTACTGTAACTTTTTAAATAGTATGAACGTCATATCAGTGTTTTTCCAAACAAAAACATGAAAGTAAGAGAATATAATGAGTGTGTGGATCTTTATTCCGATAAGGTTTTTCGTTTTGTATTAAAAAATGTAAACGACGAAGAAATGGCAAAGGATATAATTCAGGATACATACCTTAAATTATGGGAAAAACATGAAAATGTTGAATTTGCAAAAGCAAAATCATATATTTTCACTACAGCTTACCATACGATGATAGACTATATCAGAAAAAATAAAAGATTATCATCTTATGATAATGAACAAAATGCAGATTTGATTGATTCTTATGGGAAGTCAGTACCTGCCAGGGAACATGTTGACCTGAAAAGAATTTTAAATGAAGCTTTGCATCTCTTGCCTGAAGGTCAGAGATCTGTTATACTCCTTAGAGATTATGAAGGCTATTCATATCAGGAAATTGGAAAAATTACAGGTATGTCTGAGTCACAGGTAAAAGTATATATTTATCGTGGAAGGTTGTTTTTGAAAAATTATATCAAAGACCCCTCACTTATAATGTAAATGAGAAAAGAAATGAGAATCAACAGAGAAAACTACGAATTGTACTTTATAGATTTTTTCGATGGCACACTTTCGAAAGAGGATATAAGTCTGTTGATGAATTTTTTGGATAATAATCCTGATTTGAAAGGAGAATTTCAACAGTTTGAAAATGTTTCTGTATATGATGATCAGGATTTAATAGTTTATCACGATAAAGATGTTTTAAAAAAACCAGGAGTTCTGTCTGTTGGCGTTATTCATGAGGATAATTATCAGGAGTATTTTGTTGCATATCAAGAAGAAGATTTGACTGAAGAGATGAAACAAACTGTTGATTTGTTTGTGGAAAAAAATCCGGATTTAAAAATGGACTTTGAACTATTTGCTCAAATTAGAATAATAGCAGATGATGATGTTGTTTTTAATGAAAAGGATTTGTTAAAGAAAAAAGTCTCATTACCTGCTTACAGAAATGTTTTGCAATATGCAGCTTCAGTTTTAGTGATTTTTGGCGTTGGCTTTCTGGCTTTCACAGCACTTGACAGACTGGGACAGAATGAGCTAAAAATTGCTCAAAATCAGACAGGTGTGTCACAATTTGCAGTTCTTAACAATACTGTGCTAAGTGAAGTTGAAAACACAGGTCTGGTTGAGACGGATGAGGTCTATTATAATAATGTATCACAAAAACATGCCCAAACAGCTGTAAGAATTCCCTCAAATCAATCAATTGATGCAATTGAAATAAGAACTATGCCTCATTTTCAGCTTGCCAATACTTATAATAATGAGTTTTCCAATAATTACCGGAATGAATACTCGTCTGCGTATACTGCAATGGCAGAAAGAGACAGGATTTATGGCAAAGATGAGCAGGGAGCAACTTCCCAAGAGGGAGAAAGATTGTTTGACAAAGTTCTGGGTCTAGTAAGGGGTGAAAGGGAAAACACATTCAACGGATGGCAGATAGCCGAATATGGGGTAAAAGGATTTAATCTGTTAACCAATAATGACGTGGGTTTTCAAACTAAAAATAACGAACAAGGGGAAGTGAGCAAAGTCATGTTTAACGACTTTGCTGTACCTGTAAAACGAGACAGGTAAAACTTCGTTTTCTCATAACACACACAAAAAAAGGAGCCACCAGTTTGTTCAGGTGGTTCTTTTTTTTATGTGCAAAGATGATTGAAAGAGTAGAAAAAACTGGTTAATGACAAATTCGGGATTATTTTTTTTGTTATGCTGTAACATTTGCAAAAAGTCACACGTCTTACAAGCAAACATATAAAAACCAATTGTTATGAAAACACATGCATTACAAAAACTAAAATTCTTTGCAATCATTTTTGTTGCTAATTTTTTGCTTCTGTTAACAGTATCTGCACAAAATGAAATGTCAATTTCTGAATCATTTAATAACATTAGCATAGACGGACCAATCACAGTGTTTCTGAAAAAATCAGATAAGAACAGTATAGAGCTGTTGAAAAACCACAATGACCTGGGGTTTGAGGAATTGTTGAAAGTGAATGTGAAAGACAACCAGCTTCATGTGAAATCTACAGGAAAATCAATAGATTTACATATCAGAATAAACTATCAATATATGGAAAGTCTTAAAGCTGCGGGTGTGGCCAATGTAAAAACAGAGGGCAAGGTTGTTCAGCAGTCACTTGGTGTTCAGGCAGAAGGAGCAGCAGATGTAGATATTGAAGCAGAATTGGAAAAACTGACAATTGATGGTTCAGGTGCTGCCACAATGCGATTGAGCGGAAAGGCAGATGATGCTATTATTAAAGCCTCCGGAGCAGCAGATATTAAAGCAGCCAACCTTAAAATAACAAACGCCACAATCAATACTTCGGGAGCTTCAAGTGTGAAAGCTGATGTTGCGGGCAGAGCGTCAGTTACTGCATCAGGGGCATCAGGGGTAAGGTTTAATGAAAAACCTGAAGATGTAACAACAGAATTGACCGGTGTTGCCAGTGTAAAATTTGGAGAAGGCGAAGTGGTAGAAAACATAGTTCCTGATTATTCGACATACAGTGGTTCAGGTAAAGAAAAATTTAATGGTCATTGGGGTGGAGTGGAACTTGGTTTTAACGCCTTTGTAAACTCTGATTTTTCCAGGTCGTTGCCATCAGAATATGATTTTCTTAAATTGAATCAGGCAAAATCAAAAACAGTCCAGCTGAATTTCTGGGAATATAATATTGGATTAGCAGGTAAACAGTTTGGTATGATAACCGGACTGGGGCTGTGGATTAACAACTACAGATTTAATAAAAATATTATTTTAGTACCTGATTCATCCACAATTTATGGATACGCTGATACAACCAGGAATTATTTAAAAAGCAAACTTACAGCTTCATATCTTGTGTTGCCACTCATTTTCGAATATCAGCTTCATAGCAAAAAAAGCGGGAAGGAAATATTTCATATAGGAGTTGGTGGCTATGGAGGAGTGAAACTGGGCATGAAAACAAAAACTGTTTACCTGGATGATAATTCAAAAATTAAAACAAAATCACATGATGATTACAAGCTGAATCCTTTTAAATATGGATTGACAGCAAGAATAGGAGTCAGATGGTTTAATGTGTTTGCAAACTATAACCTATCAGCAGCATTTAAAAAGAACCAGGGTCCTGACGTGTATCCTTTTGAAGTAGGAATTACATTGCTGGGTTGGTAACAAAAGGTTTAAAAAAGATACAAAAAAAAGCAGGAATTAATTCCTGCTTTTTTTTTGGTACAATTCCTCTGTGCCGAACTTATTCTTTTTTGGATTCAGACTTTTTTAACAGGTCGTAAGCAGCTGGAGCAGCAACAAAAATTGAGCTGTATGTTCCAACAATAATTCCCACAAGCAGTGCAAATGTAAATCCGCGAATGACTTCACCACCAAAAATAAAGATGGCAAGCAAAACAACAAATGTTGTTCCGGCAGTATTGACTGTACGTGAAAGAGTACTGTTCAATGCGTCATTTATGTTTCGGAGATTATCTCTTTTGGGGAAAAGAAACTTGTTTTCACGAATACGGTCAAAGATAATAACGGTATCATTCACCGAATAACCGATAATTGTAAGAATAGCCGCAATAAATGCCTGATCAACTTCAAGATTGAAAGGCATGATGCCATAGAAAATTGAAAACAGACTGATTGCAATAAGTGCATCATGGAAAAGAGCAGTAAGTGCACCCACGCCATATTGCCATCTTTTGAATCGGATGGCGATATATACAAAAATGATGATTAGAGAGATAATAACTGCGAAAACAGCACCTCTTTTAATATCACGTGCAATTGTTGGTCCAACTTTCTGAGAACTGAGTCTTCCAAGTATTCGTGCTTCATCATCTGATGTAAATTCTTCGTATGTTATAGGATTAGTGTAAAAATCTTTCACTCCTTCATAGATCTTTCTCTCAACAAGAGAGTCAAACATCTGGTCTGTTTCTTCAATCAAATAGCTGGTTGTTACTTTTATCTGATTGTTTGGTCCAAATGTTTTTACTTCAGCAGAGGCATTTTCAAAATTTGCTTCTATTGATTTGGCTATTTCAGAAGTAACAACATCCTGGTCAAACCTGATTACATATGAACGACCTCCGGCAAAATCAACTCCCAGGTTTAGTCCTCTTGTAAAGAGAAAAGAAGCACCGATAACAATTACAATAGCAGAAATTATGTATGCAGTTTTTCTTTTAGCGAGGAAATTAATATTGGTATTTGCCAGAAAGTTTCTGGTGAGTTTAATATCAAAAGTAATTTTCTTGTTTTTATCAAGCAACCAGATGAAGAATAATCTGGTGATAAAGATTGAGCAGAACAGAGATGTAATAATACCAATAATCAATGTTGTGGCAAAACCCTGTACAGGCCCACTTCCAAACACATATAGTACAATACCTGTGAGAAGAGTAGTAACGTTACCGTCAATGATTGCAGAATAGGCGTTTTTATAGCCGTCGGTGATGGCCAGTCTGACCCCTTTTCCGGCCTGAAGTTCCTCCTTAACACGTTCATATATAATTACGTTGGCATCTACGGCCATACCTAGAGTGAGGATAATCCCAGCAATACCCGGCAGTGTTAAAACTGCACCCAATGAAGCCAGAACGCCAAAAACAAAAAACACATTGGTAATAAGAGCAATGTTGGCAGCAATACCTGCTCTGTTATAGAAGAAAAGCATGTATATGAGCACAAGCAAAAATGCAAGCAGAAACGAAAGCAGACCGCTGTTAATTGCTTCACGGCCAAGTGATGGTCCTACAATCTCTTCTTCAACAATTTTTACCGGAGCAGTCAGTTTTCCTGATTTGAGTTTTGTTGCAAAGTCAGTTGCCTCTTCAATGGTAAAGTTTCCGGAAATTGTTGATCTGCCGGTTGGGATTTCAGTGTTTACTGTGGGCCATGAATATACCTGATCGTCAAGTACAATAGCAATTGATCGTCCAATATTTTCGGCTGTCATTCTTTTCCAAATTTTTGCACCTTCGGAATTCATAACCATAGTTACCTCCGGGCGGCCTGTTTGTCCAAAATCAGGATAGGCATCCACAATAACATCGCCACCAAGAGGAGCTATGTTGGATTTGGGAGGTAGTTTGATTGCAACTAACTGATAGAAGTTTCCCTGGCTTGCATCATCTGTTTGGACAGAACTAAAAGACCAAAGCAATTTCAAATCTGCAGGAAACATACTTTTTGTAAGCCTGAGATAATAGTTGACTTTAGCTGTATCACTTTCTTTTGCTGTTCCAACAACAGGCCCCTGACTGGGATAATAATTGCCTTCTTCATTCTGAAAAAATGAAGGTGTTAGTAATGCAAACAATGGATTTTTTTTGGCATATTCTTCAAATGATTCGTCAGTTTCAGTTTCTGTAAGCTGCTCAAGATCAGGAAGATCATCCAATGGTGATGAGGGGGTGTCAGCATCAACTGTTGTTTCGTCATTTGTGTCTGCTTCAATATCAACGGCATCTGCAACATCTTTTACAGTATCTTTTATTTCAATTCCAAGTAGTGATGGAAGTCTTTGGTTGGCCAGTTCAAGAAATTCATAAATTTCAACAAATTCATAAGTTGCCCAAAACTCTAGTTGTGCAGTGCTTTCCAATAGTCTTCTCACACGTTCAGGGTCTTTAATTCCAGGAAGTTCAATGAGAATTCTTCCGTTGGTTGCCAGTTTTTGTATGTTTGGCTGAGCAACACCAAAGCGGTCAATACGGTTCCTCAGAACTTCAAATGTTCTGTCAAATGCTTCATCTGATTCTCTGCGCAGCACTTTTAACACTTCTTCATTTGATGTGTTGTGTTTGATTTCGCCCCTTAGATCACTGGTTTGGAAGAAGATAGAAAGGCTATCCCCTGGTGAAACCTCAAGAAATGCCTTATAGAAAAGATCAATAAAATCTTCCTGACTTTTTTTCTGTCTTTCTTTTGCTAAATCTATAGCTTTTCTGAATTCGGGATCCTGATTATTGCCTGAAAGAGCAATAAGCAAATCATCCATTGCTACTTCGAGAGTTACGTTCATCCCTCCCTTCAGGTCAAGACCAAGATTAAGTTCCCTTTCCTTACATTCTTTGTAAGTGTATTTCTTGATAAGAAGGTTCATGGCCGGTTGACTCATCATATCCTGCAAATATGAACTTTCGCGCTTGGCTTTTAAAGAGTCGATAATAAATTTTTCAAGAACAGGGTCTCCATTACTTAATCTTTTTGCTTCTTCATAAACAGAAGGATCTTCTGAAAATTCGACAGCCTGTTTTTCAATCTTTCTTGCACAGAATGTAAATGAAATTTGATAAATACTAACAAGAGCAAAGACAATTGCCAGAAATTTAATTGCACCTTTATTTTGCATGGTTTTTACAGTTTATAAGTACCTTAATTTTTTGAGGGTGCAAAAATATAACAAGATTGGCAATTAAGCAATTTTATTTTTAATATATTTTTTAAAAAATGAAGTTTATGTAATTTGATTATTAATAAAAGGACAGTATTTACTGCTTATTTTCCTATCATTGATCTTAGTACCAAAGCCACAGAATCCATTTTTACCTTCAGCATAGTTTCATCAAGAGGAAGATTGACAGGCACCTGCATAATAATGGGAATATTCCCGGATACAGGCAGATTATTATAAAATGTAATCATTGCTTTTTCATTAATCATTAAATGAACAGGCACTTGCATTTTTACAGGAAAAGGGAAATCAAGCTGTACGGGGAGAGTGTCAGTGAGTTCAAATCTGACAGGAATCAAACCTTCAACAGGAATCTCGTTCATACTTACAAGTAAATCCTGATTAATTGGAATTGATGTTTCAATGGGAATATTAATAGGAATATTACCCATTTTTGCTGTAATATTCTGTTTCAGAGGAATTGTGTCAGTAATTGTTATTGTAACTGGCTTGTTGACACTGAATATTGTATCAATATGAATAAGCTGATCAATTTGCATAGAGACCGGAATTCTGAGGAACTGTTGAATCATCAGAGTGTCAGTTATTTCAATCATCTGGCTGATATTCATGGCAACACCAACAGGAATTCTTTCTGATATATGGAATTCACTTTCAATTTTGATTGAATCCTCAATGGTCATGTTCTGAGTAATTACAGTATTTCCTGTTGATTCAAGCAAATCTGCCATGGTTTCAACTTTTGATGCAAGTGAAAAATAGAGCATTATTGCTGTAACAGCAACAATAATATTAAACCCAAGAGAAATATAAAGCAATAAATTTTTTTTCAAAACCTAATTCTGTTGTGTATGTTGAACTTAGCCATTTTTATTGCAAATTGTTAATAAATTCAGCAAAATGCAGAGGTAAAATTACGTATTTTTACACACTTGCAATTAAAAAAGTGATTATGGCAGAATTTACTCATTTACATGTACATACACAATATTCCATTCTTGACGGCGCATCAAAAATGAAAGATCTTTTTCGAAGAGCTGTTGAGCTTGACATGAATGCCATTGCAATGACAGACCATGGAAATTTATATGGTGTAATGGATTTTCTAAAGCATTCAAAGAATTATGATGTAAAACCCATTATCGGAGTTGAAACCTATGTGGCAAGAGGGAATGTGGATTCAAAATCTGCAGTTGAAGACAGAAGTGGATATCATCTTATATTGCTTGCCAAAAATTTTGCCGGATACAAGAATCTGATCAAACTGGTTACAAGAAGTTATACTGAAGGGTTTTATTATACACCACGAATTGACAAATCATGGCTAAAGGGCAACACAGAAGGATTAATTGCTTCCTCTGCATGTCTGGGTGGTGAAATTGCAAAAATGGTTTTAAACAAAGGCGTGGATGAAGCCGAAAAGTCACTTCAGTTTTATCTGGATACTTTCGGGGATGATTTTTACCTTGAGATAATGAATCATGGAATACCTGAGCAGCAGGAACTGAATCCTGCGCTTGTGTCCATGTCGCAGAAATTTGGAGTCAAACTACTGGCAACCAATGACATGCATTATGTTATGGAGGATGATTTTGAAGCGCACAAGTTGCTTATAGCAATCAATACAGGAAAAGATATTAATGAAGACACACTTCATTATACAGGGCAGGAGTATATGAAATCATTCGAAGAAATGCAGAAGAGTCTGCCTCAATGGCCTGAAGCACTACAGAACACAGTGATTCTTTCTGATTCAATTGAAAAATATGATCTTGAAAGGAAGGTGATTATGCCTGTTTTTCCCATTCCTGAAAATTTTTCTGACGATGATGATTTTTTGAGGCACATTTCTTTCGAGGGAGCAAAAAAAAGATATGGAGAGCTGAATGATGAAATTAAAGAGCGACTGGAATATGAACTGAATGTGATTAAAAACATGGGTTTTGCAGGGTACTTTCTTATCGTTTCCGATTTGATAAAAGCTGCCAGAGAAAATGGCGTTCTTGTGGGACCCGGTCGTGGTTCTGCAGCAGGCTCATGCGTGGCATATTGTATTGGTATTACCAACATAGATCCCATTGCATATAAATTGCTTTTTGAACGTTTTCTCAACCCTGAGCGTATCAGTATGCCTGATATTGATATTGATTTTGATGATTATGGCAGAGAAAAGGTGTTTGATTATGTTATTAATAAATATGGTAAGGAAAAAGTAGCGCAGATAGTCACCTTTGGTACACTGGGTTCACGTTCTTCAATTCGTGATGTTGCCAGAGTTCTTGGAGCAGAATTATCACTTGCTGACAGGTTGGCAAAAATGATACCCGAGGGAGTTGACATGACTATCGAACGCGCACTGAAAGAGAGTTCAGAATTTAAAAATGCACTTGAAAAAGGAACTGACATAGAAAAGAGAATCATTGAAAATGCCCGCAAATTGGAGGGATTGATCAGACAAACCGGCGTGCATGCTTGTGGTACAATTATCGGACGTGATGCATTGGTGAATGATATTCCCCTGGCCAGGGCAAAAGACAGTGAATTGCCGGTGACTCAATACGAGGGGACACTCGTTGAAGCAGCAGGAATGCTGAAAATGGATTTTCTTGGGCTAAAAACACTTTCAATTATGAAAGATGCCATCTCCATAATCAAAGCAAGGCATGGCAATGAAATTTTTATTGATGATATTCCATTTGATGACTCAAAAACATTTGAATTGTTTCAAAAGGGTGATACTGTGGGGATTTTTCAGTTTGAATCTGCCGGAATGAGAAAATGGCTTGCTGAGCTGAAACCCACTCATATTGAAGACCTGATAGCCATGAATGCGTTGTTTAGGCCTGGTCCAATGGATTATATTCAGGTATATATTGACCGTAAACATGGAAGAAAATCGGTTGAATATCCCCATCCACTTTTAGAGCCAATTTTGAAAAATACTTATGGTATTATGGTTTATCAGGAGCAGATTATGGAAGCTGCAAGAATTCTGGCGGGCTACTCACTTGGAGGTGCCGATATCCTGAGACGTGCTATGGGAAAAAAGAAACCTGAAGAAATGGCCAAGCAAAAAAGTATTTTTCTTGAAGGAGCCAAAACACTTCATGGGATTCAGGAAGATCAGGGAGTTTCAATTTTTACCAAAATTGAACATTTTGCCAATTATGGGTTTAATCGCTCTCATTCAGCAGCTTATGCTGTTCTTGCCATTCAAACTGCATGGCTCAAAGCACATTATCCCGCAGAATATATGGCAGCTGTGTTAACACACAACCTGAATGATATAAAAAACATTACATTATATATTGATGAAGCCAAACGTATGGGCATTGATGTATTAGGTCCTGATGTGAATGAGAGTTTTAAATATTTTTCTGTAACAAAAGAAGGGCAGATCAGGTTTGGGTTGGCTGCTATAAAAAATGTAGGAGAGGCCGCTGCCGAATCTCTCATCAGAGAGAGAAAAGAAAATGGGACTTATGATAATCTTCAGGATTTTCTAAAACGCCTCAATTCAAGAAATGTCAACAAACGGTGTGTTGAAGCTTTGGCATATACAGGGGCATTTGATAGTTTTGGTTATCATCGTGCTCAGTTTTTTCACAAAGAGAATGAAACAGCAGCCCCCTTTATTGATATAATGGTTCGTCATGCTTCTCATCTTCAGTCAATTGCATCTTCTAATCAGCAATCACTTTTTGGTGACTCAGAGGAAGCAAGTATGCCAGAACTTATTGTTCCTCAATGTGAGCCGTTTACCCTGTTTGAACAGCTGAAATTTGAAAAGGATTATGCAGGGTTTTATATTCATGCGCATCCACTTGAACAGTACAGTTTGATTATGCAAAAGTTTTGCAACGGAAGTGTAGTGAAGGTTATTGGTGCTCACAAAAATCAGGCAGAAGCAAAGTTCTCACTTGCAGGTATGGTGGTGGATTCTCAGGAAAAACTATCAAAAAACAATACAAAATACGGGTTTATTTCCATTGAAGACGAAACAGGAACAATGAATATTCATCTTTTCGGAGAACAATATTTAAAATTTAAACATTTTGCTGAAAAGGGGATATTCTTATTTATTGAACTGAAAGTGCAGAAGAGTTTTAAAAACAATCAGTTTGAAATCAGGGTTGTGAACATGAGTCAGATTTCTGATGTGGAAGAAAAAATTCAGCACGCTGTTGTCGTCATTTCAACTTCGCATCTGAAAGAACATCTTGAAGAAATCATTTCAACAATTCAAAAGGGAAAAGGGAATATCAATTTAAAATTGTGTGTAGTTGGAAAAAACAGTAATGATGAAGATTTTGGATGTGATTTGCTATTTAATAAAAGAAAAGTTAATCTTGATGTTATTAAGTATTTTCATGAAATGGAGGGGACAGTGGTGAGAGAATTGAGGTAATTTTTTCCCCTAAATTTGAAAATTTAATTTTATCTTTGTAAAATCTAACATTAAAACAAAAAAACATGAAAAAACTGTATTTTTTTGCATTTATTATCATTGTAAATGCCTCTTTTGTGCTTTTAAATGCGCAAAGCCTTAACAGCGATGATGTTGTAGCCAGTCCGTCTATAACTAAAGCTGTTGTTAATTTTGAAATTCCAGAGACAGGGGTTTGGCTCGCTGGTGAAAAATCAACCATTCTGTTTGACAATGGTCCACTTGTAACTCACCCTGATCAGGGAAGTGGCTCAGATACAAGCATGCTTCAAACAGCGCTTGGAATGACTACTCTTGGAGCAGGCGCTCAGTTTTCAGCAGGGAACAGAGTTGCAGAAGATATTGTGATTACGCAGGACTGCACCATTGATTCAATATCTTTCTTTGCCTATCAGACAGGATCATCAACTACTTCAACAATTACTGGGGTCAACCTGCAAGTTTGGGATGGAGTTCCTGGTGATCCCGGAAGCAATGTTGTGTGGGGAAGTTCAACAACAAACATAATGGGAACAACAAGTTTTACCAATATTTACAGGATGTCTGATACAGGCCCTGGTACAACAAGACCTATCATGGTTGCTTATGCAGTAACATCAGGATTGGTTTTATCTCCCGGAACATATTGGTTCGACTGGCAGTATGATGGTTCTCTCGCTTCAGGCCCATGGGCTCCTCCGGTTTCAATAATTGGACAGACAACAACTGGAAATGCAAAACAATTTACAGCATCTTCAGGTGCCTGGGCTGATTTAACGGATGGTGGTACACTTACTCCTCAGGGACTTCCTTTTGTTGTTTACGGTGAAGTTGGTATTGTTGAAACTCATGATGTGGGCGTTGCATTACTGGTTGCTCCAGTTTCTGGAGAACTTACTGCAACTGCAACTGTTACAGTTCAAATTGAGAATTTTGGAAGTGAAAATGAAACAGGTTTTGATGTTGCATTCCAGATTAACGGAGGAACAGTGGAAACACAAACAGTTTCTGCAACAGTAAACGGTGGAGCAACATTAGACTATACTTTTACTGGTACCTATGATTTTTCTGCCACTGGTGCAATTACTGTAAGAGCATGGACTGAGCTTGCAGCTGATGAGGACAACACAAATGATACCCTCGAAGTTGTGATTAATAACTACACACAAATTGAAGACATTTCTGCTTCTGGATTTGTTGTGTATCCAAATCCTGCAGTGTATCCCGTGAAAGTTTCAGGAAATGAAAATGTTGTTCTGGTGCAGGTGATTGATATTACCGGAAAAGTTGTTTTCTCAGACCAACCAAATAAAAAAGAATTCTATGTAAGTTTCCATAATTTTGCAGAAGGCATTTACAATATGGTTCTTACAACAGAAACTACAGTTTATACACATAAAATTATAAAACCTTAAGGGTTTGTAGGTTCTCTGCAGAAGCCGGTTGAGTTGAAAAATTCAACCGGCTTTTTTATTATCGATAAAAAAACATACAGGCTGTTTCAATTTTTTTGATAACTTTGTAATGAATTAATAAATTAAAAAATATAGATAATGGCAATTGAAATTAACGACACCAATTTTCAGGAATTGGTTATTGACTCAGGCAAACCTGCATTACTTGATTTTTGGGCAGAATGGTGTGGGCCATGCCGTATGATAGCTCCTATTGTTGAAGAGCTCAGTGTGGAATATGGAGAACAAATTGTAATCGGAAAGGTGGATGTGGATAGCAGTCCCGGAATTACAGCAAAATTTGGAATACGTTCAATACCAACACTTCTTTATTTCAAAAACGGAGAAGTAGTGGATAAGCAACTTGGAGCTGTTCCCCGTAACACAATTGAAGACAAATTGAAGTCTTTGCTTTAATACCAGATAGTTTTGGCAATTTATAACGATCGGGATATCCAACTATACGGGCATCTCGAATTGCTTGCCCGTCAGGCTGTGGAAGGGTTTATAACCGGATTGCACCGGAGCCCTTTCCATGGTTTTTCTGTTGAATTTTCTGAACACAGACTTTATAATCCTGGTGAATCAACTAAGTTTATCGACTGGAAATTATACGGAAGAACCGATAAGCTTTTTGTTAAGCGTTTTGAAGCAGAAACAAATCTCAGATGTCAGATTTTGCTGGATAATTCCTCGTCAATGTATTTTCCCTTCGATGAATCACGACAGTTTGTTTCACGTTGCAAAATTAATTATGCTCTTTTTGCTTCTGCAGTTCTTGTTTATCTGCTTAAATTACAACGAGATGCGTTTGGTTTAACTGTGTTTTCCAAGGATTTGGAATTTCATACCGGAGCACGGTCAACAGTAAGACATCACCGGTTTGTGATGAATCAGCTCGAAGAAATTGCTGAAAATGCACACACTGATCTTCGCAAAACCACATCAGTGACCAAATCATTGCATACAATTGCAGACCGAATTCCACGACGCTCCCTTGTGGTTTTGTTTAGCGATATGTTCGAAAACGAAAGTTCCATTGATGATATCATTGATGCCCTTCAGCATATGAGACACAACAAGCATGAAGTCATTGTGTTTCATGTAACTGATAAATCCAAAGAGATGGAACTGGATTATGATAATCGTCCATATAAATTCATTGATATGGAAGACAGCAGTCAGTTGATTCTTAACCCCAATGAAATCAGAGAAGCTTATGAACAGCGCATGAAATCAATGTTTGAAGAAATCAGGTCAAGATGTGCTGCTTCACTTATTGATCTGGTTGAGATGGATATTATGGCGCCTCCAGATAGTATTATCAAACCTTATTTGACCAAGAGAAGCAAAATGAGATAATATTTGATCTGTTATGAAAATTGAAAAATTCAATATGAAGGTAGCAAAAAGCCTTTGGAAAGATGAAGTAATTGAAACTGTTGTAAAAGTTAATCCCAAAGGGATGATGGAAACGGCAATACTGGGTGCAGCAGGAAATGTAGGAGGAGGGCTTGCAGATGTATTATACGGTGAATCAGCAGAAAGCAGAAAAATTGATGGAGAGACAGAGAGGAAAGAAGCCGGTGTTGAATTGAATGTTACTCAGGCTTTAATTGGGCTGAGCAATAAGCGTTTAGTCTTCTGGAGTATAGGTTTTATGGGCGGGCCCAAAAAATTATTGGCCTATTTGAAAAGAGAAGATATTCAATCAATGAACCTTGGCATGAGTAAAATGTTATATGTGAAAATGCCTGCTTTGATAATTACGTTAAAAAACGGAGTTTCTTTTGAACTGATGGTAGCAAAAATCAACAAAAATAAAGCTTTGAGTTTGATTGATTTTTTTTACAGTAAGAAATAGAATCGGAAAGCAATAAGCCAAATGATATCTTATCTTTTCACTATGAGGATTTCAACTCTTCTGTTTTGTTGTTGTTTTTCAGGAGTAGATTCATCTGTCAAACGCTGAGTGTTTCCATATCCTTTCCACTTCATGCGTTCAGATGAAATACCAGCAGAAACAAGATAATCAAAAACTCTTTTTGCTCTTTTATCTGAAAGCCTTTCTTCATCATTTGGGTCACAGCATATATGTCCTCTGATTTCAATTTCCACCGTGGGGTTTTCATTTAAAAATTGAGCAAGTTCTTCCATAGTAGGAATTGATGATTCCAGAGGTGTGCTTAAGCCAGGGTAGAACTGGATAGCAGGTAAAGTTACAATATCACCTGCTTTGGCTTTTTGCAGGTCAGCAATTCCCGGATTCTCTGCCTTATCAGGCATTTTATTGTATTTGATGTCAACTCTTCTGTTTACAGAAAGGATATAGTCTGGTAGTCGTTGACCCATATATGAAGCAATGATAAAACAATCTGTTCCCGAATTTCTGAGTTTGGACTGAGCTTGTGTTGCTTCCTGCAGCGTTGCAAATTCACCTGCAACATATGAGTATTTTCCTTTGAAGGGTATGGACTGAACTTCGTAGTTATTGTCAATGAGTTTGGCAAACCATTCTTCCTCTCCGCTCACATTGAGACTACCAACCTGAACATGATATTTCAGTTGACTCAGGTTAGCATGTTCAGATTTTCCCATTCCATGGTAATTGATTTGTGATGATGGAACACCGGCGTTGGTTAGAAAATCTGCTATGGATTTTGCACGATGCAAAGATAAATCTTTATTGTATGAATCAGGGCCGGTAATGTCCGTAAATCCCTGAATATCAATAGTTATATAGCTGTGTCTCCTCATTGAATCAGCAAGACTTTTCAGCATTGGCTCATAAACAGAACCAATTTCATATGAGTCAGTATTAAATAATATGGAATACAATGGGAGTGATTGTGGGTTGAAAACATGAACAGGTTCAGGAATAATAATGTCAGGTTCTTTAGCAACCGGAATTTTCCATTCAAAAATATCAAAACCTCCTCTGCTTAGTGAAGAGCGATTTGAAGTGAGATAACCGGAATTTGACCTAAGAGCAACAAAAGAAAAATCATCTCCGATTGAATTGACAGGGCTTTTCATATTAACAGGTGCAGAAAACTGATTTGCGTTGATTTTGCTCATAAAAATATCAAGATTTCCATATCCGGGATGTCCTGCTGATGAAAAATACAAAACACTATCTCCTGAAACCACAGGAAACAAATCGTCAAACGCGGTGTTAATTTGTGAGCCAAGATTGATAGGTTTGTTCCATTTATTGTCTGAATAATCAGAGTAATAAATATCCATCCCCCCATATCCGCCGGGCATATCTGATGCAAAATACAGACGTTTTCCGCTGAGTGAAAATGAAGGATGTGCCACATTGATGTCTTTTGGCATTCCTTCCCATTCAAAGGGGACAACTTTTCCGGACTCAATATTTTCTCCGTAAACAAGAATAATTGACGAAAGACCGAGGCTAACATCATGGATATTCTGAGTGATGCGCTTCACAGTGAATGCAGATGATTTAGATTGAGCGCACCATGCAATAGCACCACAAGAGTAGTTGGAAAAAACTGATGGAGCAAAAAGATTTCCATTTTCATCATAATACTTCCACACGTTTTTGCCCAAAGAAACACCATTTACATCGGGTTTGTTTGATGCATAAATAATCTGGTCAGAGTGAACAGAAGCGTTGATTTCGTGATGAGGGGTGTTAATAAGTTGGTGTCCGCTTACAAGAATATTACTTTTGAAATGCTGCCATGATTTCAGAGAATCACATGACTGAATTTTTAATTTAACAAGTTGGTGGTTTGGGTTTTTTTCCAGATATTTGAGATAGTTTTCTTTGGCCTCATCATATTTGCCGTTGATGAGCAACAGTTCAGCATAATAGAGAACATTTTCTTTAGGGCTTCTTTTTCTTTGTGATAATTCTGAAAATACAGTTTCTGCTTTGACAAAATCCTTTGACATGATATAGCAGTAGCCAAGATTGACCAAAGCCTCATTGTCCATTTTTTCAATTGTGGTTTTTGCCGTTAGCAATTCTATTGCTTTTTCATATTCCTGATTATTGATGAGATCAGTAATCATAATATTCTGAGCATGTGAGAATTGGGATGTGAGAATGAACTGCAAAAGGATGAGCAGGGTTATCTTGAATAGCTTCATTTAGAAAGTCTTAAAAGATTTTTAGAAAAAATATTATTAATAGAACATTGGCAAAGTGCCGCCGGATTGAGAGGTGCGTTTGTTTCCAATAATTCTGTATGCCACATGAAACTCATGAGAGCCGAAAGAATAGTTTGCCATATCAGACAGTGTCATATCATAGGAATACCCGAAACGGAAAGTGCCAAGATTGATAAGTGCCATATAAACTAAAGCATCATCATGTCTGTAAGAAACGCCAAGTCCGATACGGTTTTTGTACACAGCTCTCAGATTTCCATCAATTTGGAAGGGGGTCCCCCACTGATATTGAACATGAGCTGAGGGTTCAATAATAAAATCTTCACCTGCTTCGAAGGTGTATCCACCAATAAAATAGTATGTTCGTTGAATGGGATTGTCGATTTCATCCATTATCTGGAAAAGATCGCGCCTGATTTGCAAAAGGTTGAAAACAGATACACCTGCATAATATTGCTTTTCCTGAGTAAACATCACTCCAAAATTTACATCAGGACAAAACTGATTGTTGAATCCGTGAATTACTGCAGGATCATCAGGTTCATAAGTTGTTAGCAGTTCACTGTTGATATAATGCTGAAAAAATACAGGAGAAATACCGAAAGATAGTTTTCTGGTAAAATCAGAGGACATTGGAACATGATATGCAAAACTCACATTCATTCCTGTTCTGCGCGAGGGAGTTGCCACTTCATTGAAGAATCCAATTCCTATTCCTACATTTTTCCCGAGGTATCCGTGAGATGTGAGGGTTTGAGTGACAGGAGCTCCATTAAAACCAACCCATTGTTGTCGAAAGTTAAGGCTCACAGGGATAAAATCGTAACTTCCTGCAACTGCAGGATTAATCATATACATATCAAGCATGTACTGGCTGTGTAGTGAAAGTTGTTGGCCGTTTGAGATAATGCTCAGTCCTGCGATAATTAAAGAAAGAATTATTTTTTTCATAATATTTGTAAATTACTTATTTAACAATTGAAATGGTTCCTGTGTACACTTCTGTGTTGTTGCCAAGATCAAAAATATAATAATATGTGCCTGAAGGGAGAATTTCTCCGTTATATGTGCCATCCCATGGTTCAGGATATCCTTTGGATTCAAAGACGATATTGCCCCATTTGTTAAACACCTGCATCAAACACTCAGGATATAATTGTGTATTGGGAATAATCCATGTGTCATTAATTCCATCACCATTGGGGGTAAAAGTATTCACCATGGTGATACATTCTTTATCATCTTTGGGGACATGGGCTGATTCAGTCATGGTGCAATCAAAAATATCAGTTACCATTAGTTCATAAGTTCCTTCATCAAGTTCGAAAATATCGGGCGTTGTTTCACCGGTTGACCAGTAATAGGTGTATCCTCCGCTTCCTCCTGATACCTCTGAAATAATATATCCGTCCTTTTGATCACGACAACTCACAGTGTGCGGGAATAATTCAATTGAAATGGCTGATGGTTCTGTAAGCGTAATCTCGTTGTAGAGCAAGCATCCGTTGTCATCAGAAATTGTAACAGAGTATGTGCCTGCTGGAACATTATCAATGTTCTGTGATGTTGAGCCTTCTGACCACAGATAAGTGTAGGGGGGAGTACCTCCGCTAACACTAAGGGAAATGCTTCCGGTTGATCCGCCGGCACACTGAATGTCAATTCCTGTAAGGTTGCTTTCCAATGGAGCTGGCTCATTGAGAACCACAGCATATTGTCCTGTACATCCCATTGTGTCTGTTACTACCAATGTATAACTTCCTGCAGTAATACCTGTAAGGTCTTCAGTAATTCCTGCCAGTGCATAATCACTGTTATACCATTGGAAATAATATGGCTGTGTTCCGCCGTTGACAGTTAAATCAATTTCCCCGTCTGAAAGGCCATAACATGCAGGCATTTCAAAGCTGTGTGAAAATACGAAGGGATCGGGTTGATAGATAACAACAGTGTCTGAAAAAGTAATACCATTGCCATCTGTCACTGTCATAATATAGTTGCCGGCTGTTATCATATCAAGATATGAAAGGGTTTCTCCTGTTGACCATTCATAAATATATGGGGGTGTGCCTCCGGTTGCATAGGTGTAAACTTGTCCGTCACTTCCTCCGTTACATGTAACATCTCTGGTGATGTATGTAAAGCCAAGGGGCTCAAGAGGTTCTTCAATATAGATAGAGGCTTCAGCAGAACATCCGTTCTGGTCAATAACCTGAACAGTATATAAACCAGCCGGAACATTGGGGTTGTTCTGAGTGCCAACACCGTTTGACCAGATAAAATTATAAGGAGGAATACCTCCCGAAACATTCAGATAAATCTGTCCGTCACTTCCCCCGAAAGCAGATACATTGGTGCCTGAAATAACCAACTCAATTTTTGTTGGACTTGTAATTGAAAAATCATCAATAATACTGCATCCTTTTGAGTCAGTAACAGTCACAAAGTAATCATCACTTTCAAGTTGAGTAATAGAAGGAGTGTCATAACTGAGCATATATGTGCTGTTGGCCCAGATATATGTATAAGGCGGAGTTCCTCCAATTACATTCAAATGAATTTCTCCGTCAGTATATCCCCAGCAGTCATTGCTTGTTGAAGATGTGCTCATTGTGAGTAAGGGAGGGTTGCTGATTGATATAGAATGTGAGTTTTCACAGTTTTTGCTATCCCTGATTAAAAGTGAATAATTTCCTGCAGGAATATCTTCAAGATCTTGAGAAAAGAAGGTGCCTGCATTCCAGTTGTATGTGTATGGGGGAGTGCCGCCCCATACAGTGACATCAATTGAAGCATCAGATCCATTATTGCAAGATACTGGAGTAGTTGTGTATGAAGACCCCAGTGCCTGAGGGGGCTCTGTTATAACAGTTGATTGCGTTGCCTGACAGCCTCTGTTGTCAGTAACAGTGACCGAATATGTTCCGGCAGGTCTGTTTGTCAAATTCTGAGTGCTTCCTGAAGGTGACCATACGTAAGTATATGGAGGGGTTCCTCCGTTTACAGAGTTTGTGATACTCCCGGTACTTGCACCATGGCAGTTAACATGAGTTGGGGTTAATGTTGATGTCAGAAGATTTGGCTCCTTAACATTGAACAGAGCAAATGCAGAACATCCGGTATTCAGATCAAGCACTGTGACATCATAATATCCTGCAGGCAGGTTATTAATGGTATGAGAAGTCACCATTGTGTTATTTATTACACCGCCTGTGGACCATGTTACCCGAAATGGGCCTATTCCACCACTGATTGTAACTGAAACACTTCCAATGCTTTGTCCGAAACAGTTGTTGTGTGTCCCGCTGATTGTAAGTGAATGGCATGGTGGAGGGTTGTCAATGTCATTGGCAAAAGACTGAATAGGAGTCAAATGTGTCAACATCAACAAAACAAAAGCAAATATGAAAAAATGTTTGTTCATCTTGAATAAGTTTATCTGATTATAGTAACTGTTCCTGTATATGGCTGATCCCCATTTTTGAGGTCAATGATGTAATAATACGTTTCTGAAGGAAGAAGATTTCCATTCCATTTTCCGTCCCAGGGGATGTACTGCCCACGGGTTTCATATAGCAGATTTCCCCATTTATTATAAATCTGAACGCTTGCATCAGGATAAGCATCAATATTGCCAAGCACCCAGGTATCATTAATTCCGTCATTATTGGGGGTAAAGCTTGAAGGGATTATCATACATTCGTTGAAGGCTTCTTCAATTGAAAATTCCAAATTAAGTTGACATAGGTTTTCATCAGTAATAATGAGAGTGTAATCCCCAGGACCAATATTGTCAATGTTTTGAGTTATGACACCTGTGTTCCAGTTATATGTGTAGGTTCCGGTTCCTCCGGCAACAATGAGGTGAATTGAAGCATCGTGCAGGTCTTTACATGAAACAGGATCAATTTCCCAGCTTGCAACTATTTCAGGGAATGTCCCGATAACAACAGTTGCAAAATACTGACAGTTGTTGTCATCTGTTAAAGTGAGATTATAGGAGCCTGAGCTCACATCGGTCAGTTGATTTTGAGTGCTGCCGTTACTCCATTCATAGACAAAGGGAGGGGTGCCTCCTGTAATGGTGGGAATTGCGGTTCCGTCACTGCCGTTAAAGCAACTCACAAGTGTTGTTGAAAACTCAATAGCAACAACATCAGGTTGTTGAATAAAATATGAATGGTATGAAGTGCAGTTGTTTGCATCTGTAATTGTGAAGTTAAACTGACCGGCACCAAGTCCGTATATGGTTTGTTGGTTGGTTTGCATGATAAAAGAATCATCATCCCAAACAATCTCATAAGGCAGAGTGCCACCGTATATGTTCAGTTCAACAGAACCGTCTTCTGAGCCAAAACAAAGAGCGGGAGATACAACAGCATCAACAGTAACAGGTTCATCAGGTTGGTTAACAGTTCCTCCGCTGTAACTGATACATCCATTACCGTCAGTGACAGTGAGAGTATATGTACCCGCAGGGACATAATGAATTGAAGATGATGTTTGTCCGGTTGACCACAAAAAAGTGTATGGCGAAGTGCCACCGGTCACTGTTGCTTCCACATGACCTGTAGAATCACCATAGCATCTTGCATCAGTTACAAAGGTACTCACATTTAGTTCCGCTCCAGGCTGCGATACTGTTGTTTCAAGAATATATTCACAACCGTTTGCATCTGTAACTGTTACGGTGTAGTCACCGGCAGGAAGATTGTTGATGTTTTGTGTGGAAGAACCCTCAGACCATGCATATGTGAATGGAGGTGTTGCTCCCGAAAGATTCAGTTGAATACTTCCGGTTGAAAAACCAAAACATAAAACATCTTCAACAATAAAATCATGCTGTAATGCATCAGGTTGAAGAATGGTGAACTGAAGACTGTCAATGCAGCCATTTTCGTCAGTAACAACCACGCTGTAATCACCTGCAGGAATATTTGTGAGGTTTGGCGAAAAATTATTAAGTATCATATTGTTGGCATCGTACCAGTCGTATGAATATGGGCTTGTTCCGCCCGACGGATTTGTTGTGATTGAGCCGTCTGAGCCTCCGAAGCAAGACACGTTTGTGGTTGAACTTGCTGTGGTTAATGGAGCTATTGGTTGGTCTATGATGATTGTTTCAATTTTAAAACATGAGTTAAAATCTGTTATTGTAACAGTGTATGTGTCAGCAGTCAGGTTCATGTTGACAGGGCCTGTAGTGCTGTTTGACCAGTCATAGGTATAAGGAGAAACACCCCCTTCGGTTTCAATAATTATCCAGCCTGAGTTGTCCCCGTGGCAAAGAACATCCTGAAAATCAATACTGTTAACAATATCATCGGGTTTTGTTAGTGTCCATGAGTTGATTAGTTGGCAACCATTTGCATCAGTAACTGTTACTGTGTATGTTCCTGCATCAAGACCTGAAATATCGGGGGTGGTTTCACTATTACTCCATGCATAAGTGTAAGCAGTAGTTCCGCCTGAAACACCGGTAGTGATTGATCCGTCAAAGCTATCAAAGCAAAGTGGATTGGTTGCAATATCATTGAAAGAAAGAGGATAATCAGGTTCATTGAGGAAGAACCCTTCAAAAACCTGGCACCCGTTAGCGTCTTTAACAGTGACGTAGTGTGTTCCAGCCCCCAATCCATTTTGTGTGTTGGAGTTAGCAGCAGTTGTAACAACTGCTCCGTTTGACCATTGGTATGTGTATGGAGGTCTTCCGTTTGATACATGGGCAGTTGCAGAACCGGTGAAATTGCCATGACAAAGAACATGTGTTGGCGTGACACTTACCTGCATTCGTCTGGGAGTGAGCCTGAATGTGTTCAATGAATCAAATCGATTAAACCCCTGCATTTCCCAAGTGTTGTTACACCAATTATATTTAATATTAAAGAGATTTGGTTGCCAGTGTACAAGTGGACCAAAGCCAACATTGAACCCATTAAACACTACGGCTGGAGTGCATACGGTTTTTTTACACCACTTCCATGGTTTGGTTGCAGTGGGACAGGGATAATAAACAGGGAAACAAATTTCAGGGATAACAGTGACAGCACTCATCCCCATATTGAACTCAAGCATCTTGAAAACAAAATCAAGGGCAATACTGTCATATGTATGATTTGTAAACTGGTTTTCCATTCTGAAAGAAGGGATAATATCCATATAATCATAATTACATGGATAATTCAATCGTATTCGGTTTCCTACAGTATAGTTAATTATAGAATCAAAACCCTGTGTGATAACTGCGTTATTTGCAGTGTTAATAACAGCATAATCAACTCTGGAGGGGAGCTCAAACTTCCCTTTAAAAGTTGGTCTTAGTGTAAGTTTTTGTTTGTGGTATAATCCAAGATCGAATCCAGCCTCCATGAGAATATAGTTCAGGTAAAAGGGACCGGCTGTCCAACTGTTGCTTAAATTGGCAAAAAATGCAGACACATATGGAATTCCCAGTGCTCCAATAAATTTTGGAATTGAAAAGTAAACATCAAAATAATAGTCGCCTGTTCCAGGATTAACAAAAGAAACCAGATTCAGGTTGTCAAGATATACTGTTCCGTTTGCATTACTTGGAAAATCAAAATAGATAGTGATAATTTCTTTGTCGTCCTGCCATACAAAAGGGAGATAGTCAACGGTTGACCATTCATATAAACCATCAAGCAGGCTTATACCATCCTGATTGCTTATATTGACAATGTCAAAAGTGTCAGTGGGTAAACTCAGATTGACGATATTGTAATTTGAACAACTAAACACACAAACATTTGCTGATATTGAAATACCCATTCCAAATTTTAGCCAAAGCCTGAGTCTGGCATCATATTCATCAGTCACAATATCAGTGCTGCTTGATGCTGGTGAATGAGGTTGAATGTTCGTGTTAATGTTAATTTGATCACCTGCCTCAAATGACAAGTCGGCAGGTTTAATAATGTTGGTTGTTGCCTCATATGTTATATCAACCCTTTCAGTTCCAAAATTAATTTGAAGCCCCGATCCAATTTCACCCCAGGTGCCGGCTGTGATACGGGCGCCAAACTGAAATCCAGCCACATTCCATATGGGACCAAAAGTTGTACTTTCATTCCAGCTCTGGTTGAAGAAAACATGGTCCAACTGAAAAATTCCTGCGGTTCCCTGTTTCCATAAATTTTGTGCCGGTGTTGTTTCATAGGTGGTGGGGTAGGGAATTGTTGTTGTTTGACTAATTCCCGTCATTGAAATCAACACCATGAAAATTAAGGAGTATAAATATCTCATAGGTAATTCTTTAAAATTCAACGGATAATAAACTTTGAATGATAACCTGTCTTATTAGAAAATCAAATGCAGCAGGATAATTGGCCTGTAAAAATATCATGGTGTTATAGTCGCCAGTGTATAGGATAACCCTTATTATGTCAACTTTATCCACCTGAAATGTGTAGAAACACAAAGTTCCCTCTCTCCCCTGATGTGTTTTTACTTTCTCAGCTCCTAAAAAAGTTGTAGTTTCGTCAACTTCTTTTAATGATTCCATAAACCCCTCATAATTATCTATATAGGGTCTTCCGGGGTATTCAAAACCAACAATATTTGCAGCAGTTCCAGTATGCATAAAACCCGAAAGTTCATCTGAAGAAAACTCCATAAAATGCTTGGGAGGTCTGATTTTGATATTGGTGTTCAAAAATTCTCTGTGGTCGTTTTCAAGGTCTCTAACGATATAAAGCTCTGCTTGTTCTTTATCAACAAAAGATTCATCGGTTTGTGAAAATACAGCATGAATCTGAGAAAATGATAAAAAGCAAACGAAAATCAGAAAGGAGATTTTTTTCATGTGCTGTGATGTTGATGTTAGGGGGGCAAAATTAGAATAATATTTGCTTTATACAAAAATTTTTTTATCAAATTTTTTTTTGAGATTGTATATGCAAAAAACCCCCATACTTTAGGTATATTGTAAGTTATTGCTAATTAATGCGTTCTTGATTTTGCGTGAATAAATATTAAAGAAAAATTAATTTTTTTTTTATTTTGTGCGAAAATTAAAATTTTTCAGGTTTCTGATTTATTGCTATTTTTGGCAAAATTTTCCTCAATGAAACGAATTATACTTGGCGTATTTGCTGCAATTATTGTTTTTTCTGTATCAGCACAGGATTTTTACTGGGTTGGAAACGGAGGAAACTGGAAAGATTTTTCCAATCACTGGGCAACCACCTCAAATGGTACAACCATGCATACACGATTTCCGGGTCCGGGAGATAATGTATTCTTTGATGCTTTCTCCTTCACTCTGGATAGTCAGGTGGTTGTTTTGGATACATCTGTGGTTTCAGTTGAATCAATGACCTGGTTAGGGGTAACAAATACACCTGAATTTTTTGGAACTTTTGGAGATACAATGTATGTTTCAGTTGGTTTTTATCTTGCTTCAGCCGACTCAATGAGTTTTAATTTCAGTGGTTTATTGTGTTTTCAGAACACGACGCCATTTAGAACGATCAATGTTAGCCATAAGGATCATGCATTTAAAAGTGATGTGTTTATTAATATAACACAGGGTGTATGTAATGTCTTTAATGATATGCTTGTGCAGCAAAAAAATCTTTACCTGTTTGACGGTGCGCTCAATATGCACGGCAACAACCTTAGATTCATTCATCTCAATGCAGATTCTGCAAAGCATATTCCATTGCCGGTATTGAACCCTGCTTTAGTCAATATTGATACAATTTTTTGTGGCGGTTCATTTCATCTTGATCCGGCGTTTGATATTTCTGCATTTAACGGAGTTCTCAGATTCAACTCCCAGTTGGTTGATTCTAACTATATCAATGTTGGAACACATGTCTTAAATAGTGAAATTATTTTTCTCGGAAATAAAGAGTATTTTCTTCTCGGGGATATCAATACATCTGAAGAAGTTCAATTATCTATTTCCGGAAAGTTTTATAGTAACAATAATGATATATTATGCTCATACCTTTTGAGTGAGGAGCCCTTAAACAGAATGATTGATTTTGGACAATCAGGAATTTATACACAGGGTTTCAATTTTGTGAGTGACGGATTGATGCTTAACTCAAACCAGGCGGATCTTTTTTTTAGTGGCGCAGACACATTATATTATATAACAGATAAAAACGATATAATTTTTAGGAATGTTTCTGTTGATGCACCCAATGTGATGTTGTGGGGTGGTAAAATGGAAGCAGATTCAATGTATTTTGCTGCCGGATCTGTAGTTCATTTTGCGGATGAATCTGTTGTGGAATTTGCAAAAATGGAAGCCAATGGTAATTGCGGAGAGTATATCGAATTTCGTACAATCTGTGATGAAGAAATTCAGGATGAAGATTTTTGTGTCAACGTTTTACCAAAGTTTATTTCAACAAACCCAATTGTTTCGGAGTATTTAAAACTCTCTTTTGTTGAGGCTGACGGAGTCTTTACTGCCAACAACTCCTTTGATGAAGGGGGTGTTATAAACTGGACTGTGAATGAACCCACTGCTGTGTCAACGCTCTACTGGATTGGAAATACGGGAGATTGGAATGTAAGAGAAAACTGGTCTGATTTTTCAGGAGGTGCTCCTTCTAATTGTATTCCTACAAAAAGAACAAATGTGGTGTTTGATGGAAATTCATTTGATCCGTCAGACACTGTGATGCTTTATGATGCTGGATATTGCAATTCAATGCTTTGGGAGAACATTCTTCCGAATATTGTGCTGGATGGTGATGGGAAACTCTATATGAGTAGTGATGTGCAATTGCATCCAAATTTGCAGGCAGCGTTTAATGGATTGTATATTCATCACAATGATGATGTGGCTGATACTGCAGATATAATTACTGCCGGAGTTCAGCTAAACGGTGAGTTCACAATAAGCGGTAATGCTCACAGGTCATTCAACGATGCAGTTATATTAAATCATACTTTGGTTTTTGAAAGCGGAAGCATGGCTTTCAATGGAAACATGCTAACAGTGGATAATTTTTCATCTCCGCATAATAATGTCAGAACTTTGAATTTTGAAAACTCTATTATTAATCTTAAAGGATCAGGTGTTATTTGGGATATGGATGGCGGATCATTGACGATGCTGCAAAATGGGTCAAGAATCAATGTGCTTGCAGGAGGTGTTGGAACCAAAACTTTCATAGGCGCTGACCAGTTATATGACACACTTGTATGTCAGGCTAATGAAACAGCTGTTTTTGGAAGTAATTCATTTGAGTTTTTATATATATTGCCCGGTTCTTCAGTAGCTCTTGAAAGTGCATCTGTAACAAGTGTTGATTCTCTTCTGGTATCAGGTGATTGTTTAAATACTGTGTCTTTATTATCAACAGAATCTTTGTCTCCCGCTGTAATAAACAAAACCGGCTATGATACTCTTTCTATCAATGCAGCATATTTAAGAAATGTTATGGCAGATACAACAGGCGGCAGATATTATCTGGCTCAGCAGTCCACATGGAGTGGCAATGTGGACGGATGGTCATTTGCTGACACTTTGCAGGGAAAAGAATTTCACTGGATTGGACAAACTGCCAGCTGGCATGATATTAATAACTGGGAAGTTGGAGGTGTGCCTGCAACCTGTCTTCCAACAATACTTGATACTGTTGTGGTTGATCCTGCTGTTTTTGCTCTTGCTCCAAATGATTCTATGTTGATTACTTCAAATGCATATTGTAAAGAATTTATAGCAAATGGCATTAACACAAGAAAGCTAAATATGGTGTTTGAAAGCAATCTGTTTGTGGGCAACCTGCTTATGTTTGATGATTCAGTTTCTGTGAATTATATGCAGAAGCCAGAACTTTTGGAGAACGAAGACCTGTTTGAGTTTGGAGTTCATTTGATACCTCAAAGCATCAATGCTGTTATCCATTCTGCCTCAATTCCTTTTGGTGTAAATTTATATGTCAATCCCATTGAAATTGACGATACAGTTGTTCTGTCTTCTCCTCTTCGAATGGACACGACAGCTACATTAAGTATTCTGAGCGGCACTTTTGATGCAATGCAACACCAGATTCAGGTGGGATATTTTATAACTCAGGGACAAAGTCCCAAGGTGGTTCATATTGAACAGGATACATTAACTGTTTTTGTTCATGTTGACATACAGGATAATTCATTATTAACTCTTCATGCGCAGGAGTCAGAAATCTTCATGCCCGGGAATTTTCAAAATCAGGGTTATTTTGATGCAAATGGACAAT
This sequence comes from uncultured Bacteroidales bacterium, assembly GCA_964526285.1. Taxonomy (GTDB): domain Bacteria; phylum Bacteroidota; class Bacteroidia; order Bacteroidales; family DTU049; genus CAYMAZ01. The sequence goes on from CAZGIW010000004.1 coordinate 31,151, forward strand.
CCGTCCATAATGTCAGTTTTAGTTCTGAATATACAGAAGAAGAAAATGATATGGTTTTCTTTTGCAAATCATCCAATTCTTTCAATGTGTTTGCTGTTTATCAGGGAATAACAATGCTGCTTGAAGAAGGGGAAACACAAACAGTGAATGAAGAACTATTTGTTTTTGGATCCTGTGAAAAACCAGTGAATTTGTATTCATCCCAAGAAAACCTATTGTGTTTTTTCAATAGCAACAATATTGATACTGATACAATTTACGGCACAATTATGAAAGATGTATCTATAAATAAAATTGCTGTGGCTATGGTTAGTGTTGATGATGGCAACAACCCCAACTGGGTTTTCGATCCTACTCCAGCTGTTGATGCTTCATTTATAATTCCTTGGCCTGTTTGTATCGGGGATACTGTTGTGTTTGTCAATACGTCATCCTCAATGTTTGGTGATCTTGGATTTCAATGGATTATTAAAGAACTTGTGGATACAAATGTCACCAATCTTGAGTTTTCGTTTGATTACGAAGGAGAATATGAAATAATACTAATAGCCACTGATACAGTTAGAAAATGTGTAGATGTTTTTACAGATACGCTTGTAATAACAAATCACTTTGTTAATTTTTCAACCAGTGTGCCCGGTCTTGTTATTTGCGCCGGTGATTCGGTCACTTTTACTGCGGCAAGCGATAACTCAAATTCTTTTACGTTTTATCTCAACGGAACTCCTCTTAATTTGGGATCTGATACTGTCAATGTCTATAAAACTGATAGTCTTTTTAATAATGATGAGATTTGGGTTGAAGCTGCATATAATGGATGTGTTAAATCAAGTACGGCTTACACATTTACTGTAAATCCATTGCCGGTAATAGTTATGAATTGCTCAGAACCAGATACCACTATTTGTCATGGAGATACCATAATATTTACTGCAAACGGAGCTGATGAATATGAGTTTTTTGTAAATGGGGTCAGTGTTTCTCCGTTGAGCACAAACAATGTATTTTCATCTGCTTCACTATCTGATTCTTCTCTTGTTACTGTATATGGAAGAATCAGTTCTTCAGATTGTTACGACTGGTCTTCAGATAGCTATATGGTGAGGGTGCTCCCCAATCCTGTTGTCCTAATTGCAACCAGTGTTGATCCTGCTGTCATATGTCAGGGAGATAATCTGCTGGTCACTGCTTCCGGTGGTGATTTGTATGAATTTTTTATCAATGGTATTTCTCAGGGGCCACCAGCGATTAATAATATTTTTGATGCTGCAGGACTTGTAAACAATGATGTTATTACAGCAGTTGGTTACAGTATGTCTGGGTGTTATTCGCTTAGCAATTCAGTTGATGTAACAGTGAATCCTTCTCCCAATCCAGTGCTTACATGTGATGATGTTGATTTGATTATCTGTGTGGGTGATCAGGTTGAGTTTTTTGGAAATGGGGCCAATGAATATCAGTTTTTTGTTGATGGTATTTCTCAGGGTCCTTTTTCAACATCAAATTCTTTTATTACAAGTGGGCTCACTCACGGACAAACTGTTACTCTTGAAGGACAAATAGGGGCATGTGTGAGAACCGCTCCTCAAATTCTCACATTCCAGGTGTTGCCCGTGATCAATCTAAGTGCCTCTTTAACAACAATTTGCGAAGGAGAAAACATAGAATTTACAGCTTCAGGTGATACAATTTACCAGTTTTTTGTTGATGGCGTACCTGCAACAACGCTTAGCCCTGTGAATGTGTTTAACACTACAACACTTACAAACGGACAAATTGTTACTGTGGAAGGAACAAGCGGAGCATGTCTGCCTGGCGGAATCACAATCACTGTAAATCCTTTGCCAATTGTTACAATGATTTGTTCAGAACCTGATACTACAATTTGTGCAGGTAATCAGATAACCTTCAATGCTTCGGGAGCACAACAGTATGAGTTTTTTGTAGATGCCGTTTCTCAAGGACCACCTTCTTTGTTGTCATTTTTTACAACAACTGCACTCACCAACGGGCAGTCGGTTTCAGTAACAGGATATTCTTCTGCAGGATGCTGGTCAGTATCTTCTGATGTGTTCACTGTTACTGTCAATGATTATCCTGTTGTAAATCTCAGTGTCAGTGATCCTGCAACATCATTGTGTGCAGGCGATACACTTGTTTTTACTGCAAGCGGAGGTGATGAATGGGAATTTTTTGTTTCAGGTGTTTCTCAGGGAGTTTCAACAAATCCTGTATTTGAAACATCTTCATTGTTTAATAATGCAACTGTAAGTGTATATGGCATTTCCAACGGTTGTGCTGCGCAGGCTCCACAAACATTCACTTATACAGTATATAATCTGCCAAACCCTGTATTAACACCTCTTACACCAATATCTGTGTGTGATGGTGACCTTATAAGTATTGAAGCATCAGGCGCAGTTGAATATGAATTTTTAATAAATGGGGTCTCTCAGGGAGTTCCTTCTGTGAACAATCTGTTTTCATCAGCTACACTTGCTGATGGCGACGTGATTTCTGTCATAGGATATCAGAATATCTGTTCCAAAGAAACATCATCACCTGTTACAGTGAATGTAAATCAGGTGCCTGCATTGACATTTGTTAATGATATGCCCTTGACAGGAATCTGTTTCGGAGATACAATTACCTTTACTTCAACAGGAGCATTAACTTATTTATATTATGTTGATGGAATCCAAACCGGTGGAGTGAATTCAACTGGAATTCTTCAGCTTGCAGGTCTTGATGATGGTCAAACTGTTACTGTTACGGGTTATAATAATGCATGTTTTAAAGTGGCTGATACTGTGTATTCAGCTTTGGTACACTACGTAAATACTGTTCTTTCAGCAAACAGTGTAAGCAATGTGTTCTGCGACAATGAGCCTGTTTCTCTCTCTGCAGGTGGTGCTGATTTGTATGAGTTTTTCCTTGACGGAGTTTCTCTTGGTGTTCCTTCTGCAACATCTACATATAATCTGGGAACTGTTAATAGTGGTCAATACGCTTATGTTAATGGAACAGACCAGTCAAACAGTTGTGTTGGACAATCCAATATTATTTACTTCTTTGTGATGCAAAAGCCAGAAATTACTGCAACACCCGGGCTGCAATTCTGCGAAGGTGATTCTGTTACACTTATGTCTGATGTAGTATTCGGCAATCAGTGGTATCTTAATACCAGTCCCATTGCGGGAGCAACCACAGACACATATGTTGCTTATGAAGGTGGTTTGTATTCTCTGATTGTATCGCAGGGCGATGATGGTGGAGTATATTCAATAGGAAACAATGGGTTTGGGCAATTTGGCTCAGGCAATACAATGCCATCATTTAATCCTGTTCAGGCCAGTTTGAATACTGAAACAGAAATATTATCTGCCGGATTGAATTTTGTTGCAGCTTTGGATGTGAACGGAAGTGTATGGGCATGGGGGAACAATGAATGGGGTACTCTTGGTGTTGGAACCTATTCTCCTTCATCGGTTCCTCTGCAAGTGGCCTCTCTTTCAAATATTATAAGCATCACAACAGGATATAACCACGTGATTGCTCTAAAATCTGACAGCACACTGGTGAGCTGGGGCAGAAATACTTCAGGCCAGCTTGGTTATGGAAACTTTGCTCCAAGTAATTTTCCCATGCCGGTATCAGCCCTGACTCAGGTTATTGCCGTTTGTGCAGGTGAAAATCACAGTCTTGCACTGAAAGCAGACGGCACAGTATGGGCTTGGGGCGGTAATACATTCGGACAACTTGGAAACGGAAACCTTGTCACACAGAATTCTCCGGTGCAGGTTTCCGGTCTTGATAGTGTTGTGTATATTGCCGCAGGTGCTTTCCACAGTATGGCAGTGAGGTTTGACGGTAGTCTCTGGGTGTGGGGGAGCAATCAAAATGGGCAACTGGGAACAGGTGATTTTACTTCTTCCAATACTCCTGTAAAGAATATTTATGTAAAAAATGTAGTACAGGTTTCTGGCGGAAAAGAACATTCGCTTGCTCTGAACCAGAAAGGATATTTGTATTCATGGGGAGATAATTCAGATGGTCAGCTTGGAATTCAGGCTATTGTTGAGTCAATTTATCCTGTGTTTACCTCATTGAAAGATGTTGAAAAAACAGTGTGTGGTTTGTACAATTCATATGCATTGAGAAATGACGGAACAGTTTGGGCATTTGGATTGAATAATGCCGGACAGATTGGTGATGGAACCACGGTGAATGTGGAAACGCCACAGAGAATTGAAAGTTTATTTGGAATAAAAGATATGTCAGCAGGTCATGTGTTTGTTAGTTTTGTAACAGAAAATGCACATTCCTGTCAAGCCGATGATGTGACACTGATTATGGATTCAGCGGCATATGTCACCATAACTCAGGTTGGTAACACACTTACAACAATTCAGGGACAATCATATCAGTGGTTCCTCAATGGAAATCCAATTCCCGGAGCTACAACTCAAACTATCAACATCACATCACAGGGGATCTACAAAGTTGAGGTAACATTTGCCAATGGTTGTTCACGAATGTCAGATGATTTTCCATATTTTGTCAGTATTGAGGAATGGATTTCAGAAGCAAATATCTTGATTTTGCCCAATCCCAACGATGGCAGCTTTGAGTTGTTAATTAATATGCCAATTGAAGCCTTGCAGTCATTCAGTTCATATTCACTATGGACTATCAGTGGTAGTGTCATAGCAGACAGGGTTTCATTTGAAGCACAGCCATCTCAGATGATGAATTTCTCATCTCTTGCATCAGGAATGTATTATCTGATTCTCCATGCAGACAGAGATTTGAGAATGAAAATAATGGTTGCTGAATAATGTATCGGAGTTTTTTGGAAAAAACCACAAAACACAACGAACTTACAAACATGCTTCAGCGTGTTTGTACCAAAAAAGTATATGATTCATAAAAATCCAACAGCTACGGGCTTTAGCCCGTAGAAAGCAAAACCCCCTTTCAATGGGACTTTAGTCCCCAAAAAACACGAGTAAAATTCCACGAGTTGAAGCTCGTGGCTGGTTTGAAAAAATGTTTTTATTGTCAACACAACTGAAGTTGTGTTGAATAATTCTGAATATTAGTTGCTAAAAATACTGTGAAATTTTTACGTTTGCTGTGCAGTTAGGTTTAGGCTATTGCTCAATGACCCATTTGCCTGAATTTGAATCCCAAATCATTTCATTGACATTGATATTGTTTTTCTTCAGGTGATCGCGGCTGTCGTTTTTAAAGCGGTTGAATAGAGCCAGAGATGCTTCATCAAAGAAATCAGGTTCATTTTCATATTTTGAAACGGGCACGATATAGTATTTTTTCTGACCTGCAATAATTGGTGTCCAAACCCATGTGAGTATGTATGACATTTCTGCAATTTCAACAAAATCACCAATTTTTCTGATTTTCATATACACCATTGCCCCTCCGTCCCGATATTGCTGGCGTTGATTTGAAATGTAATTTCCCAGCGAATACACCACAGCAACTTCCACATCTGGATTTTCGGGATGTGGGTATCTGTGCATGGGTTGAATCACATGCGGATGTGACCCAATCACAATGCGGGCTCCGTTGTTATGGCAAAGCTCAGCAAGTTTTGTTTGTTCTTTGTTGTGAATTCGGGCATATTCATCACCCCAGTGATAGAAAACAATAATTTCATCAGGGTTGAATGTTTTCGCATGTTTAATGTCTTTGACAATAAGGGCGGTATCGATGAGGTTCACCATGGTTGGTTCAGGAATTGGCAACCCGTTCAGTCCATATGTATAGTTGAGAAGGGCAATGCGAATTCCATTTTTTTCAATAATCAGGGGATTATGTTTTTCCCGATCTGCCGCATTTAGGAATGATCCTGTACGTGGAATTTCAAGACTATCAATGACTTCAATTGTTCTTACAACACCTTTTTTTGCTCTGTCACAGGTGTGATTGTTCGCAGTTACAAGAACGTCAATGCCTGCATTTTTAATAGCCACTCCCATTGCATCAGGGGCACTGAACTGGGGATATCCCGCATAGGGAGCACCACCAAAAGTAAATTCAAGATTTGCTATTGTAAAATCTGCAATTTCATATACATCTTTCACATATTGAAAATTATGATCATAGGTATATGATTTTGTTTCTTTGTCCCATGCAGCATCAATCTGTGGTTTGTGCTGCATAATGTCTCCAATGAAAAGCAAGGTGATTTCTGAGGTGTCAGAAGTATTGTCTTGAATCTGAATTGCAGGTAACTGAGGCTTGTCTGTCAGCCCCGGAGTTATGGCAAGAAGAAGAGCAGCCAGGCCAGTAAATATAAATAATAAACGTTTCATAATATGATAGTTTTTATTCGGGCCTGCAAAGATAGAAAAAAACAATTATATGGTTCGGGATGAATGGCCTAAAGGGAAAAGAAGTGCAGTGTTAGTTTTTAAGTTCAAATGATTAAAACTATCTTGTTTTGATGACTTTGAATAAGTAGTTGGCATTAGAGGTATTGACTTTGATTAATATCATGCCGGAAGGAAAATCCGTAAGGTCTGCTTCATTTATGCTGTTTGGGGGTAATGTAAATTCAAGATATTTAACCCCAATTGAATTAAAAATCTCTATATTGAGATTGTTTTGGTAGTTGCTTTCAATAAAAAGAGTTGACTGAGCAGGATTAGGAAAAATATTTATTAACGATTGATTTATGTCAATTTCGCTGATGCTGACTCCATCCATATAAAAATTATCAGAAACAGATAAGCAACCAAGAGGTGTTTTATACACAACTTTATAGTTTCCATTATTTTGTGCAATATGAAAGTGTTCTGTTGCACCGGCAATGAGATTCATGTTAAAAAACCATTGATTTCCCTGTCCTGTGTATGAAGAAAACAAAGTGTCAAGGTTTCTGGTTATTATAGGTTTTGCAGGAATTTCCTCAACATAGAGAATTATTGTGTCAGAATATACTGGAGAAATTGCGCAATATATTGAAGAATACAATATCATATGTATGGTGCTGTCGGTCTTTTGGGCTGTATGTGAAAAGTTGTATTGATTGCTAACTAGACTGTCATTAACGTACCACTCAAATGTTGGATTTGTACCTGCATTTGTTGTGTTTGAGTATCCCTGCAATGTGGTCCCTTCGCATACTTCAGTATTAGGGTAAATAAACGGTAAAATAGTGGGTGTAACGATAGCCGATGGTGCAACAAACAAAGAAATTTCGGGACTGTTTTCACAAATATTGGCATGAGATGCTCTAACATATCCGGTTTGGGTTGTTGGAATTAGTGTTATTGCATTGGTCCCTTGTCCTGAAACCAATGTCCAGTTTGAAGGGTATGTCCATGTGGTTGAATAGTTGGGGTTACTGTTAACAGTGTAGATTGTTGGATGTCCCTCACAGGGGTTATTAATTCCGCTAAAGTTTGTTGGTGTTGACGGAGGACTAATTATGCTCACATTGTGAATGTTTTCAAAACTTTGGCCGCATGCATTGTTTTGAGTTAGATGAACAAAGCCCCCTGATGCATTTGTCTGAACAGTAATTGAATGTGTATTTTGTCCTGTCAAAATTGTCCATCCGGTTGAAACTAACCATTGGTAGTTTGTGTTGGGAATGAAATCGGTGCTAAAATTTTGAATTGTTCCTTGACAAATGGAATCGTTTCCGTATATGACTGGCGTTACAAGAGAGTCTACAAGAAAAGTGTTGATGTAAAAAGTATCTCCGGTGCCACAAATATTTTCACCAAAAATAGAAATTTCATTTCCTGAAGAACCAATTTCAACAAAAATACTGTCAATTCCGTTTGAATACAATAAGTTCCAATCAGGCATAACGTTCCAGAAATATGTAGCATCCGGCTCAGGAGTTATGCTGAACCAAGTGTATTCCTGAGAGGAGCAAAAAACTGTATCCCCAATAATGGATTGAATAATTGGTGTAGATTTCACAGAAACTGGCAGAACAGATGGAGGTCCCAGCCCGCAATGGTTCTTTGGAAATACCATGATTGTGCCACCGCTTGTGCCACTCTGGGCTTGAATTGTTTCATATCCCTGGCCTGTAAGAACTATCCAGTCCTGAGGCAAGACCCAGTTGTAGGTTAAAGATGTATCCGGAATAACAGAATATTCTATCGGATATGAATTAATACAAGGAAATGTGTCTCCTGAAATGGGAGAGGGAGCTAGAGGAATTAAAGTCGGATTTATGAGTAATGAGGTTGATGGTCCGTTTCCGCAGTAATTTGAAGGCGTAACTGTAATATATCCTGAATAAGATGAGGGCATTGTTTCAATAAGGTTGCTGCCTTGTCCTGATACAATAGTCCAGCCTAATGGTACAGTCCAGTAAAAGTCAACTCCTGAAACATTTGTTACGCTGTAAATTACAATTGAGTCATTCTCGCAAGGTTCAGGATTTCCGGTTAAAGGAGTAGTCTGGTCAGGTATTGTTTTTGAGTTAACGTATATGTTTGCAGGCAATCCATTGCCACAAATGTTTCCTGCAAAAACCTCAATATATCCTGATGTGCTGCCTGCTTCTGCCAATAATTGGTGTGTTCCCTGACCTGAGATAATGTTCCAGCCTATTGGAAGTGACCATGAATAAGTTGCCCCTGGAATAGAATCTGTTTGATAAACAGTATATGAACCATCACATGGCAAAGTATCGCCAGAAATTGACTGTACAACAGGAATGCTGTCGTAGATAATTATTGTAATTTGCTGAAAAACACCATCTCCGCAGAGGTTTGATGGAATAACTTCAATAATGCCCCCCGTTGAACCTTGTTGAGCCGAAATTGTTGCAGTTCCCTGTCCTGAAATAATTTGCCAGCCTTGAGGGACATCCCATGTGTATGTTAATCCTGAAACTTCATCAACAGAGTAAACATGGATTCCATTGCCCGGACAAAGCTGATCTGGTCCAGAAATGGGGGTTGGTTGTTCTGGAAGTAATTCGGTGAAAATAAACAAGTTCTGTTGCTCGCTGTCTCCACAAATGTTTTCAGCTGTAACAATGATATTTCCCTGCTCAGAACCTGCAATTACTTCAATAATATTTGTGCCTTGTCCCGAAATAATACTCCAGCTCTGAGGTACCTGCCAGTTGTAGGACAGTCCCGAATTGTTGATTACACTGTAAAAAAGATTGTTTTGGTTCTCGCAAGGAAACTGGTTGCCTGAAATTGAAGAAGGTTCATCAGGTATATCAAGGGGTTCAGAAAAAAATGAAACAGTGTTGCCTGTTCCGCAATCATTTTCTGAAAAAACTTCAATATATCCTGGTGTGTTGCCTGCTTCTGCCATTATTCGGTGTGTTCCCTGGCCTGAGATAATATTCCATCCTGAAGGGCATGACCAAATATAGTTGGTTATCCCAAATAAGCTGTCTGTTTCAAACATTGTAATACTGCCAGAACAAGGAGTTTGCAATCCAGAAACAGATGTTAATGATGGCGTGGAATATAAAACTTCAAGAGGTACAGAAAGAGTTGTGCCTGTTCCACAAGAATTTGAAGGAGTAACCTCTACAAATCCAGACAAAGGTCCCTGTTCAACATAAATACTGTCACTTCCCTGACCTGATAAAATAACCCATCCTGAAGGAAAGTCCCATAAATAAGTTTCACCAGCTAAAGCATCAACATGATAAAGAAGTGTGTTGCTTCCATTGCAAAGCAGAAAGACTCCGTTTATTGAAGAAGGAGCCGAAGGCACATCATTCATATTAATAGATAGTGTCGATGGTGATCCTGCCCCACAGACATTGTTTGCAGTAACGGAAATTGTTCCTCCTGCAGTTCCTGCATTTACAATTATTTCAGGTGTGTTTTGGCCGCTAACAAAACTCCAACCCGAGGGAAGACTCCAGTTGTAAGTGTTTCCAGACACATTATCAACTTCATATTCCAATAAAACAGCATTTTTGCAGGGGAAATCGTTCCCTGATATTACAGATGGCTGAAGTGGTTTTAGTTTGGGTGTAACTGCAAAGTTTGATGCTGTTCCTGTATAACACTGATTGGATGGAACAACACTTATGTTTCCGGAAGTATTTCCTGTCAGCACTGAAATTATATTTGTTCCGTTGCCACTAATGATTGTCCAACCTGAAGGCACCTGCCATTGAAAAGTTGTTCCTTGCTCGTTGGTAACACTGTATTGCTGAACAGATTCTTCACATGGATTGTTATCGCCTGTAATTGTTGGTGTTTGTGGTACTGAAAGAGGGGTAATTGTGAGCCCTCCATGTGCTCCATAACAATTGTTGCATGATCCGTAACTTGTTGCTATATACAGACCAAATTGAGAACTTCCAACCATGAAGGTTGCTGAGTTGATAGTTGAAGATAATAATACCCAGCCTGGAGGCAAGGGATGTCCCACTCCAGAAATACATTGTCCTGTCAAATATGGAATTTGATAAGTTTCAATATTGCCTGGACAAGGACTGGTATTGCCTGAAAAATTTCCATTTAGCTGACAATCGAAAGGTCCGTTCAGACAAATCGAAGCACTTCCCGAAATTCCGTCTCCGCAGGAATTAGTTGCAGTGCAAACAACAGTAAAAAACCCAGTAATTGGTGGATATTGTGCTGTTATGGCTGAGGTTCCTTGCCCTGTAAAAGAATTACTGCCGGGAGCCTGCCATTCAAAGGAAGTTGCTCCCGGAGAACTAGCTGATGCAGCAATTGTGCCGGCTGGACAATTTGATGGACCTCCTATTGAAACATTAATTGAAGGGATGGGACAGCAATGAGAGCCGCAACAAATTTTTATTCTGTCAAGAGCAACTCCTGTGGCAGAACTTGTAGTTGCTTCGAAGGCAATATAGGTTACAGAAGATGATGGAATTGCATAGCCGTAGTTAGCCCATGCTCCCGACATCTGTGTAGGTGTTCCAAGCAGAATCCATGACCCGTTGTGTCCGTGGCGGTAATACACTTTAAGACTGGTTCCCCAATATATGGATGAACGAAAAAGCAGATTAGCTTGTGTACAGGCAGACAAGTCCAATGGCGGTGAAACTAGCCTTGTAGTAACTGATGGGCCACCAGGATTTGCAAAAACCGCACAATAACTGCCTTCATATGCTGAAGGAGGCTGGCTTGTATAGGGATTACCATCACTGAATATCCAGTTGTTTGTGCCGTTGACGTATTCCTCTCTCCAACATTCAGGCATATTGCCATTATTTTCAAATAATTCTAAGTAATCGGAAACACTTATTGTTGTGCAGATGGTTTTGCAGCTGTCTTCAAGAAACTGGGAATATTCATATAGATTGTTAAAAGAAAAAATTCTGAAATAATACACTGTGTTTGGTTGCAGGCCTGACTTTTGATAAAAAGATAGTATGCTCTTCGTAATAACTACACCTCCTCCGGCAACAGTATCTCCGATATCGTAGTTTGTCCCGTCAATGGGTAATCCGAATACCCCATCCTCACTAATTAAAATGACTACTGAATCAGAAAATGAATTCAAACTCCATGTCAACTCAATTGCCGTTGAACTCAATGGATTGCTGTTGAAACTTCCTGGCAGTTCAACATACATGTTTTCACATAACAGGGAATGTGATTTGAAAAAAATTAAAACAATATACAGTAGAAAATATTGTTTGAATCTCATATTCTTCAGAAATTTAACCCTGCAAATATACATTATTTTTTATACGAATACAAGTTTTTTCAATAAAATTAAATGTTTTTTAAGATGATATAGTCCATTTGTTAGGCTGATTCTGTTTTTATGAAATTGTATGTCCAAGTTTAGATCTCTGATTTTGATCAGTAAATCATAAAATTTTCTTTAATTTTGCATACAAATCAATACAAAATAGTTATGATGATATTATTCAAAAACTGTGAATTATATACTCCCGATTATCTTGGGAAAATGGATGTGTTAACAGGAGGAGGTTCCATTCTTGCTATTGCAGCCAATATTGAAAAACCTGTTGGAACAGAGGTAGAAGTTGTTGATTGTGAGGGATTAAAAATGATTCCCGGATTGATTGATGCTCATGTGCATATTGCTGGTGCAGGTGGTGAAGGTGGTCCTGCAACACGCACACCTGAAATGCAATTGAGTCATATGGTTGAAGCAGGTGTTACAACCGTTATTGGATGCCTAGGAACTGATGGAATGACCCGCTCAGTTGAATCAGTGCTGATGAAGGCCAAAGGACTTCGCCAGGAAGGGGTGTCTGCATGGATTATGACAGGTGCCTATCAGATACCAACACCAACCATTCTCGGTGATGTGGGTAAAGACATTGCTATGATTGATGAAGTGATTGGTGTGGGCGAAATTGCACTTTCTGACCACCGCTCTTCATTTCCTACTACTCATGAACTTATCCGACTGGTGGAACATGCCAGAGTAGGGGGGATGCTCGGCGGAAAAGCAGGAATCGTCAACATACACATGGGCGATGCTCAAAATCCGTTCAAACCCATTCATGATGCTGTGGAAATGAGCGAACTAAAATACACCCAGTTTTGGCCAACACATAGTAACAGAAATGAGTACATTTTTGAAGATGCCAAAGAATACGGCAAAAAAGGGTATGTGGATATCACTGCAAGTTCCTATCCATATTTTCCCGAATATGAAATCAAACCATCAAAAGCAATCTCAGAACTTTTGAAAGCAGGTGTTCCGCTCGAGCATATCACAATGACTTCAGATGCATGTGGCTCTCTGCCCGACTTTGATGAAAAAGGTAATCTTGTCAAACTTGAAATGGGTTATCCCAAATCTGTGTTTGATGAAATTATGGATGCTGTAAGAGATGAAGGAATGGATTTGTCGCAGGCTGTAAAAGTTTCCACTTCAAACATTGCAGATATTCTTAAACTTCATAAAAAAGGACGTATCAAAACCGGAAATGATGCCGATATGGTTTTAATCAATGACAAATTTGAAATTGTACACTACATGGCAATGGGTACAATTATGATGAAAAACAAAGTAATTGTGAAAAAAGGAAGCTATGAGAAGTAGTAAATTCTGGATCAGAAAAGATAGCTAAATGTAGATTTCTTCTTTTGTTAACAATTCAAATACTCCATTACCAGCTTTCTGATTTCTTCAGTTTTTCCATAAAGCTTCTCGCTCATTTTTTTGTCTTTATAGCCTTTAAGCATATCGTAGGTTCCCTGAATGATGCTTTCATCAAAAACTCCATGTTTTATGAACTCGCTTTTTTGTTTCAACAGCCATTCAGCAGATTCATCACATGAGATTGGAAGTTGTGAGAGTTTTTTCAAAACGTCTTTATTTTCATCTTTAAAAATATTCACATCAATAAATCGCTCTTTTGCATATTTGAGTGAAGTTTTTGATTCAAGTCCTTTTCTTACAGCAACAGCCAATCCTGCGAGTAGAAGATATAAATCAGCAGATCCGTCTGGACAACGGAATTCAAAAGTTCGCTTTTCCTGAGTGTCAGTTTTAGCAGCTGTTCCTGTAACAGGGTTTGCTATTTGAATCATATCAGCAGCTTTTCCTGTCCATCCCAAAGGAACTCTAACAAGAGCAGAGCGGTTTCTGTATCCCCAGCAAATATTAGTAGGTGCTTCCTGATGCGGAACAAGTCTCAGATAACTGGTAGGTACAGTGTTTCCGAACGCTGTCAGTGCAGGAGAATACTCAAGTATTCCTCCGATTGCACGAACGGCTTCATCACTGAGTTCATTGCCTTCACCCATAACAGGTTTGCCATCTTTCAGCAATCTCATGTGAATATGCAGTCCACTGCCAGCTTTTCCCACAGTGATTTTTGGTGCAAAACTCAAATTAACTCCATATCGGTATGCCAGTTGTCGGAGTACCCATTTTCCCATAACAAGTTCTTCAACAGCTTGTTCAATGCCCACAGGCAAAAATTCAATTTCTGTTTGCTCATAATTGTGTTGTTCGTCACAGAAGTTTCCAACCTCAGAGTGCCCATATTTCAAATGACATCCCATCTGATTGAGATAGTAAATCGCTTCAGAACGGATGACTTCCCATTTTACAAATGGCCCTGATTCATGATAGCCACGCTGATCTTTTGCCTGAAAAAGATCTTCTTTTTCACTGATGATATAATACTCCAGTTCGCCCATTGCTTCAAGAGTATATCCTGTTTTTTCAGTGAGAGTTTTATTGGCTTTTGCCAGAATATTATCAGGTGTTCCTGCCATTGGATTGCCGTCTTTATCAAAATACCTGCACAAAATTCCCAGTGTTGGTATTTCAGAAAAAGGATTAATAAATGCCGTTCTGAATTTGGGAACAACATATAAATCACTTGAGCCTGTTTCAACATGTTTAAACAAACTTGATCCATCCACTCGCTCACCATATGAGAAAATATTGTCCAGTTGTTTTTTGCTTTGCACTGGAAAATTCAATGATTTTATTCTTCCGTCTCCTCCAACATAATGAAAATCAACAAGTTTGATTTCAGCATATTGGATGTAACGGATAATGTCTTCTTTTGAAAAATCTTTGCGTTCTTTTTTCAAAAACTGTTCCAGTGGATTCTGATAGAAAATGTCTTTTGCCATATGTTCAAATTTTTTGGATGACAAACATACAATTATTTTTTTAATGGAAGGTTGTAGAATCTTGTTTTTTTTCTTTGTTGGGATTGATATTTTGCATGTGTTTTAATAAAACAAAAAAAAAATGCTTAACTTTACATTTTAAATAAGGGATAATATTTATGAAAAAGATATCGCAGCAAATCATAGTATTCATTTGTTTCTTTACTGGAGTATTAACTGTCAGTGCACAGAGTGTTCTGGAAGAAACAGGATATTTAAAAGAAGGCACAGTCATCGTTCGGGTCAATGAACAATTCAGACACCTATGCAGTGAAAGGGAAATAGCCAACCCACATTTTTATTCTGTACTTACTGAGCTTGGCAATGGTCAGGTTTTTAAAATGTTTCCCAATCATTTACCTCCTGAAAAGAAGCATGATGAATACGGCAATGCACTGATTGATCTTAGTATGATTTATATTATTGAATATAACAATGATATTTCCATACCTCACGCCTGTAATCTGATTCTTTCTGCAAATCTGTTTGATTATGCAGAGCCTTATGTTATTCCGGAAATTTTGTATGTTCCCAATGATCCGCTGATTGGAAACCAGTATTACCTTAACAGTGTCAGGGCTTATGATGCGTGGGAAATATGGAAAGGAGATACAAATTATGTGGTAGGTATTACAGATACAGGCTATGAGTTTAATCATCCCGACCTTGTGGATGCTGTCAAATACAATTACAATGATCCAATAGATGGCATTGATAATGACAATGATGGTTATGTGGATAATTTTATGGGTTGGAACCTGGGACAAAATAACAACAATCCTCAATATGTGGCACTGGGGCATGGAATTCATGTGTCAGGCATAGCCGGAGCAACTGCAGACAATACTTTTGGTATTGCAGGAGTTGGATTTAATACAAAAATATTACCTGTAAAAATTGACAATGCTGTGGGCTCACTTGTAATGTCGTATCAGGGAATTGTCTATGCGGCTGACCATGGCTCACACACAATCAACTGTAGCTGGGGCAGTACATTTGGTGCCGGGCAGTTTGGTCAGGATATTGTTAATTATGCAACTTTCAACAGAAATGTACTTGTAGTTGCAGCAGCTGGTAATTCTAATAATGAAAGAATGTTCTACCCTTGTTCATATGAGAATGTGCTGTGTGTGGCAGGAACAAAAGCCGATGATCTGAAATGGGAAAATTCAAGCTATTACAGAAGAGTAGATATATCAGCACCCGGACACAATGTGTATTCCACATGGGCCAATGGAACATTTGTATATTCAGGCGGAACATCAATGGCATCTCCTGCTGTGGCTGGTGCAGCTGCTCTTGTGTGGTCGTATTTTCCTGACCTGCATCCACTGCAAATAGCGCAACATCTGAAAAATACAGCTGATGTTATTGATACAATTGCACAAAATCAGGTGTATGATGATAAACTTGGATACGGGAGATTAAATATGTACAGGGCACTCGTTGATACAATGCTCCCAGCTGTGAAGCTCCTGAATATGTCTATTACAGATAATAATGATGATGTTTTTGTGATGAATGATACATTAAATATTTCGGGTGATTTTTTTAATTATCTTGCTCCAACACAAAACCTGATAATCCAACTGTCATCTTCGTCTCCTCATGTGCAAATTATTGATTCTTTGTTCTATGCAGGTGTTGTGGGTACGATGCAATCATTTGACAATCATTCAGCTCCTTTCAGGATGAAGTTATTACCCGGAATTCCTTCAAGCTATAATATTGAAATAAAATTTTCCTATGCTGATACAAATTATACGGGCTATGATTATCAGTTTATTACAGTGAATATTGATTTTATTAATCTGAATATTAATGATATTACAACAACTATTACAAGCAAAGGCTCAATTGGATATAATGACAATGAAAATTTTCAACAAGGTGTTGGATTAACATACAATGCAGGAGCTTCATTAATTGCTTGTGCCGGTTTTATGGCAGGAAGAGCAAACAATCAGGTTTCTGACAATATCTATGGATTTATTAATGCTTTTGACACAGATCTTGTGCCCGTGAGCAGTGTCGCTTATACCATTCCTCCTCTGAAAGGAGATCAGCATATTTCAGGTGTTTTTGATGATTCAGGTGCCGGAACACAAAGTCTTGATATACTTGTTGAACATCATAACTTTGCATGGGATGAGCCAGGGAAGGAAAGTTTTGTTTTTGTTGAGTATTATCTGGTAAATAATGGAGATGATGATTTGTCAAATCTTTTTGCCGGTTTTTTTGCAGACTGGGAACTGAAATTCCGTAGTCAGAACAGGGCCGCAACAAACTCTGCTGATAAATATGGTTATGTATTCAGCATGGATAGTTCATTATATGCTGCAATTCAACTCATAACTGATGGAGATTTCTATCATTATGCCATTGATAATGACGGACAAGACGGAAGTGTAAGTGTAGTTGATGGGTTTTCTACTACAGAAAAGTTTATGACTCTTTCCAATTCAAGAAGTACTGCCGGAAATGGACCTTTTGGAAATAATGTTTCAAGTGTTGTAAGCACAGGACCTTATCTTCTGTCTCCCGGAGATACCTTGCATATGGTGTTTGCATTACACATTGCCCTAAGTTATCCTGAACTACTTCAAAGTATTGACAATGCTCAGCAGACATGGAACAATCTGGTAAATGCCGGTCTGGATGATGATGAATCTCACCTGTTTAATGTGTTTCCTAATCCCTTTAATGATGAAGTTACCATTTGTTTTGAAGCAGGAAGAGTATCATTAATTGAAATTTCTGATGTGACTGGCAGAGTTGTAATTTCAGAGATAATTGACAACACACAGTGTGAAACCATCAATACAAAAAAATTGAAATCAGGCACATATTTCCTGAAAATATCCGGTCAGGAAACAATGGTAAAAAAACTCATCAAACTATAATATCAAGTTGTGTCTGACAAAGAAGAAAAAAAAATCAAAAGACAGATTATTGTGCTGTTTGATTTCAGTGCTTCGGCTGAAAATGCACTGAAACACGGAATTCAAATGTGCAAAGTTCTCAAATCGGGATTGACAATTACATTTCCTTTGATTAAGAATATGAGTAATGAAAAGAGAGAGGAGATGAAACAGCAACTTGCTCATATTGTCACTCATTTGCAGCAAAACACAGAACTCGACGTACAGGCATTTGCTCCCAGCCAGCCTCTGAAAAAGTTTTACAAACCATTGTATGAAAAAATTGAAGGCATTATGATTGTTGCCGGCATCGAAGGCAAAAATTTTGTTTGTGGAATGACTATGCAGCAGTATCTCAGATGTGTGAGAAATTCAAGAATTCCATGGCTCGCAGTGCCACCTTCAGCACCTGTCAATGACTATACTCATATAGTTCTTCCCCTATCCTACTCAAGGCAGACAAAAGAAAAAATTGCATGGGCCAGTTATTTTCACAGACTCAATCAATCGGCAATTCATGCGCTGACTCCCGTTGCAAAGGATGGTTTTATTAAGACAGGAATCTATAAAAACACTGAGTTTCTTAAAAAAATGTACAATTCTCTGGAGGTGTATTACAAACTCATTCCAACAGACAAAAACATTCATCACATTGATCCTTATGCAATTGACTATGCTCTGGAGCATTCAGCTGCACCTGTCATTATTCTGGTATCTCCCCGTCCAGATATTTTTGATATTGTTCTTGGCGCAGCCGAAAGAAAAATCATCTTGAATTCAGAGAATATCCCTGTGTTGTGCATCACCCCTTTGGATGATATGTACGTGGTGTGTTCGTGATGCCGTTGTTTTTTCTAACTTTGCAAATTATTTATTAAAAGATGATCTCCCTCAAAAGCATTTGTGTTGATTTTGGTGCGTTCAGATTGCTGAATGAAGTGTCGTTTCTTATCAATCGTGATGACAAACTGGGACTTGTTGGGCGAAACGGAGCAGGCAAAACCACATTGCTGAGACTTATTACAGGTATTCAGTCGCCCTCAGCCGGACAAATCGAAATGCCAAAAGATCTGAAAACAGGATATCTCCCACAGGAAAAAAAATTCAACGAAAAAGCATCTGTGTTTCAGGAAGCAATGCTCGCATTTCAGGAAGAAATCAGTATCAAAAAAGAGATTCATTCAATTCAGAATACACTGGAAAATCCGCAGAATACAAATGAAAGCCAAATGATGAAGTTGTTTGAAAAACTCAATGAACTGAACCAACGCTTTGATTTTCTGGATGGCGATAATATTGAAATGCGGGTTGAAAGAGTTCTTATGGGACTGGGTTTCGAACGTCATGAGTTTCACAATGCTCTCGGCACATTCAGCGAAGGATGGCAAATGCGTGTTGAACTGGCCAAAATTCTTCTCAAACAATCGGATATTTTGCTGCTCGATGAACCAACAAATCATCTTGATATTGAAAGTATTCAGTGGCTTGAAGAGTATCTTATTGCATACAAAGGTGCCATTGTGTTGATTTCTCACGACCGTATGTTTTTGGACAAAGTGACCAGAAGGACAGTGGAAATTAATTTTGGAAAAATTTACGATTATCCTGTCCCATACAGCAAATATGTTGAATTGAGGGATGAACGCATTGAGCTTCAGAAAAAACAATTGGATGCCCGACAGAAGGAAATTGACCAGATTGAAAAATTTATCAGCAGGTTTCGATATAAAGCAACCAAGGCAAAACAGGTGCAGTCCAGAATAAAAATGCTGGAGAAAATGGATGATGAAGGCGTGGACGAACTCAATGTTTCAGAAATCAGTTTCCGTTTTCCCGATTGCAGACCCTCAGGTAAAATTGTGATTGACTGTGAAAATCTTTCAAAATCTTATGGCGAGAAAAAGGTACTGAACAACATCAGCTTCATTATCTCATCGGGACAAAAAGTTGCATTTGTAGGTAAAAACGGACAGGGCAAAACCACACTGAGCAGGATTATTGCTGAAGGGTTGGAGCATACTGGTATGCTCAAACACGGATATAATGTGGTTATAGGATATTTTGCACAAAATGCCGGAAAATTTCTCAATCCCAAACTCACAGTGCTTGAAACGGCTGAATCTGAGGCACATGAAGATTTTCGGTCAAGAGTTCGTTCTGTGCTCGGCAATTTTCTCTTCAGCGGTGATGATGTACAAAAAAAGGTTTCTGTTTTATCGGGAGGAGAAAAATCACGCCTGGCACTTGCAATTCTTATGTGTCGCCCATCCAATTTTCTGGTGCTTGACGAGCCCACCAATCACCTTGATATGATTTCAAGAGAAGTCCTGAAGTATGCACTTATGAAATACAAAGGCTCTTTGGTCATTGTTTCTCATGATCGTGATTTTCTGGATGGGCTTACTGACACCGTGTATTATTTTAATCACCAAATTATTAAACAGTATCCTGGCACCGTGAGCGAATTTCTGCACCTGAAAAAACTGGCAGACATGAAAGCCCTTGAACATGCAGCAAAGAATCAAAATAAACTTTCTGAATCAAAACAGGCTTCTGATAGCAAAATTCAATGGGAACAAAAAAAAGAAGCGGAGCGTAAAAGGCGAAAACTCACAACTCAACTGGAAAAAATTGAAAAGGAAATCGAAGCACAGGAGAATGTCATTGCTGAGCTGGAATCAAAGATGAATTCAGCCGAAAACACAGAGGATTTAAGAGTTTTTGAGGATTATCAAAGAACCCGCAAAAGACTTGAAGAACTGATGTATGAGTGGGAAGTTGTGTCTGCAGAGCTGGAACAATATTGATTTTCATGATATTACAGGGTCTTTGTTTTGTTTATTTACTGTTTTGTTGATTCTGTGGCTATTAAAAATCGAGTAACTGCTAAGCATATCCATTTATTAGCCACTCCCATCGGGATTCCTATGGAAGAATTCACAAATAATCACGAATTATCCCGCTAATTAGGGTTTGCTGTTTTACTCACAAATACTGAACTACATAACAGTTCCATCAGATTCTATTGAAATTTTCTGCAAGGCTATTTTGATGATTTGTTATGTTCTCAGTGAATAATACTTTCTTTTTTTGTTCTTTAGTTTTTCTGCTTGACCCCAACCTGCTTCGGCAGGCACTTCGGCAGGCTCAGTGTGGCACTCAGTGTGGCACTCAGTGTGGCACTCAGCACGGCGCAAAGGGAGAAATTTTTTACCATATTTTGTGTTTGTACAAACACTCAGCAATACAAAAGGCTATGTTTGTTTTGAAAATTATTGTGCGAAAGGCTAAAGCCCGTAGCTATTGGTTTGTAACTAGAACAAACAGTTCGTTGGCACAAACACGCTGAAGCATGTTTGTGGGAGAATAAAAGTTCAATTAGTAAATGCGACTTTTAAGAGTATTAATGTATTGTTGTCTCGTGAAAAACATTACTTTCTGACTATATCATCAACACAACTTCAGTTGTGTTGAAAACCCCCGCATTGCTTACAACTAAAATTTTCTAATTGCCACGAGCTTCAGCTCGTGGAAAAAAGAACAACTCCATATCACGGGGTTTTAACCCCCGAAAAAATTGTATTTGAAAAAAATCTTCTCAAAGATTAATGTCGTTTTCTTTGTAGAAATCATTGAGTTCCTGTTCAAAGGTTTTCTTCTTATGATGTATTGCTTGATTCTGAATATATTCCTTTAATTCTTTCAAATTACCATAATTTACAGAAAACACAGAGTACTCTTCTTGCCAGCCAAATGGTTCAGAAGTGAGTTTATTGTTGTTAATCCAGTTTGATGACTCTCCCTTCAATAATTGAGCAACCTGAGAAACAGATTGTTGAGAGTTTAATGAAACTAAACAATGAACATGGTCAGAGTAGCCTCCAATTTGAACAATGTTTATTTTTTTTTGGGTTGCATTATCAACAATATGTTTAAAAACAGGTTTTCTGATTTCTTCATTTAGAAACTTAATTCTGCTTTTTGTTGACCACACAAAATGGACATAAACTTTTATGTAAGGCATAAATTATCAATTTATTAAATTGTAAATAAATCATTTCAATAGCAAAAATATAAAAATTCTTTCATTCTATTTTATTGGGTTCATTTTTTTGGGACTAAAGTCCCTGTCGGGGCGGGTTTGTCTGGCCTACGGGCTAAAGCCCGTAGCTATTGGTTTGTAACGAGAACAAACAGTTCGTTGGCACAAACACGCTGAAGCATGTTTGTGGGAGAATAAAAGTTCAATTAGTAAATGCGACTTTTAAGAGTATTAATGTATTGTTGTCTCGTGAAAAACATTACTTTCTGACTATATCATCAACACAACTTCAGTTGTGTTGAAAACCCCCGCATTGCTTACAAC
>CAZGIW010000004.1:53152-97349 GCA_964526285.1 uncultured Bacteroidales bacterium
ACTATATCATCAACACAACTTCAGTTGTGTTGAAAACCCCCGCATTGCTTACAACAAAAAATTAGTTCATGACATATCCATATCATTCACATCGCCATATTTCAAAATAATCTCATCCAGTACCTCAAATACCTCAATCTGACTCATGGCAAGCATCAGCTTCATGCGAAAAGGCTTAAAATCAGGAAAATGTTTAAAATATCCTGCATAGTGCTTGCGAATTTCATAAATGGTTTTATTCAATCCCTTCCATTGTGCCGATAGTAAAAAATGTTTCTTTACAGTGGCAACCCGTTCTTCAATACCAATGACTTCAGGAATCAATCCCTTTCGCAATTGCTGTATTTGATTAAATATAAACGGATTACCAAAACAAGCACGACCAATCATTACCCCGTCAACTCCATACTTTTTCGGATATTCAATGGCCTGTTGTGCAGTGCTGATATCTCCGTTTCCAATGATGGGAATAAAAATTCTGTTGTCATTCTTCACACGGGCAATCACATCCCAGTCGGCTTCACCGCTGTACATCTGAGATTTTGTTCGACCATGGATGGTCAGTGCCGCAATTCCGCTATCCTGCAAACGTAGTGCAGTTTCATAAATTGAAATATTGCTCAGGTCCCAACCTGTGCGGGTTTTTACTGTTACCGGAATTGTGCTTGCTTCAACTGCAGTTTTTGCAAGCTTTGCCATCAGCTCAGGATCTTGAATCAGAGCAGCACCCGCACCTTTTGAAACGATTTTCTTAACCGGACAGCCCATGTTCAAATCTATGAAATCAGGTTTCAGCGGCTCAATCATGGCAATTGCCCTCTTCAGATTGTCAGGCTTGTTTCCGAAAATCTGAATGGATAGTGGACGCTCCTGTGGCAAAAAATTCAGCTTATGCCCAAAATGATCTTCCTTGTTCAGAATGCCCTCAACTGAAATAAATTCACTCACAAGCCAGTCGGCTCCCATTTCTTTGCAAATCCTGCGATATGATGAATCAGTCACATCTTCCATAGGTGCAAGAAGTACAGGCGGATAGTCAAATTTTATGTTTCCAATCTGAATCATTTCAGGAATTGTTCGTAATTTTAGCGCTGCAAAAATAATAAATACTTGTATGAGTTCAGTCCTTAATCAGTTCAGAAACTTCCCCCCTTTTCTTAAACTCCTGTTTTTGCTGATGCTCAGCATCACAGGAATGATTCTTGTCACACTCATCGGACTGCTGATTGCCCTGCCATTTTATGGGGTTGACTCTTTGTCAGTTCTAACCGGAGAATATGATTTGTCAAATCCTGTGCATCTGGCGCTCCTCAAATATATGCAGATTATCAGCCATTTCGGAATGTTTATTTTTCCCGCCCTGCTTTTTGCAAAAATATTTGAAAATGGAGGACGAAAGTTCTTTCTGACCCGAAATAGAATCTCTGTGCCCCTTTTGCTCATGGGAGGATTCGTCATGGTGCTCATGTTGCCCTTTGTAAATTTTCTGGGCGATATCAATTCAAATATGCACTTGCCCGAAAGCATGAAAACGCTGGAAAACTGGATGCAAACTTCAGAACAGACTGCTGAAAAGATTGTGCTTGCGTTTGTTTCTCAGACAGAGTGGTATGCCCTGATAATCAATTTGTTTATGATTGCAATTGTTCCGGCAGTTGGTGAGGAACTTATTTTTAGAGGAATTCTGCAGAGAAAACTCAATCAGTGGTTTGGCAATGTGCATGTGGCTGTTTTTGTTTCTGCTTTTATATTCAGTGCCATTCATATGCAGTTTTATGGTTTTCTCCCACGCCTGTTTCTGGGTATGCTGCTTGGATATTTGTTTGTGTGGACAGGATCATTGTGGGTGCCCATATTTGCACATTTTGTCAACAACGGATTGGCTGTGCTGGTGGCATGGATGAATGCCTCCGGATTTATCGCCGATGATTTGGACAGTTTAGGAAACTACAGCGATTCATGGGGACACATGTTACTGCTCTCCTTCATGGCTTTTGCCATGCTCCTGTTTTTCAGATATGTCAACAAAAAGGCAAATCCATATTTTGGTTTGCTGAGAAAAGAAAACACGTAAACAGGTAGAATTGTTTCAAATTTCTGAGCTTGAAGTAATGTATTGAAGAGTTTAC
Organism: uncultured Bacteroidales bacterium; assembly: GCA_964526285.1. Classification (GTDB taxonomy): domain Bacteria; phylum Bacteroidota; class Bacteroidia; order Bacteroidales; family DTU049; genus CAYMAZ01. The sequence goes on from CAZGIW010000004.1 coordinate 55,282, forward strand.
AGATGGAATTTATCCCGAAGAATTCGGGTCTGATTACGCAGAGAAAAAATATTGTGCTAGAATTCTGAATATCTGTGAGTTCCCCTTTAGGAGTCATGGTCAGTGCTATCAAAAATTAAAAAAAACAAAAATCGCAACTCACATTTTGCTTCACAAACCGAATACCGAATTCCGCAAACGTTTCGCCTCTCGCAACCGCACACCGTATGACCCCACGTTCAGCGCTACCCTTGCGTACACTTCATCATTCGACATTCGTTATTCATGATTCGATATTTTAGTGGTCGTTTGACCACCCCGCCCGCCCAAATTTTAACCTTTGTTGCTGATGCCACGCAAGCGGGCACTCCGGCAGAGGGGAATGTGACACGATATATTTTGGTGTGCCAAATTAACCCCTAACCCTTATTCATTAATCATTAAACATTAAACATTAAACATTCCCAAAGGTGCTGGTTATCAGCATGTTCAAAATTTAAAATAATATTCAACATTTTTCCACTGGTATTCGGTTGCTCAAGCCCCACCGCACCACAACTATTTGATATTTAATATTTTATATTTTATATCTTCTATCTTTTGTCTTTATCCCTTTATCTTTTGTCTTATTCCAAAGCCTCCGCTTTTCTCATCGTGCAATCAGAATCCTCTCAATGTCACTTTCAACGTCATTGGAAATTCTGAACAAATACACTCCCTGTCTCAAATTGCTCAAATCTATGCGAAGCATATTCATGCCCTGTGAACCCTGCAAATCTGATTGCTCAATCACGCGCTTTCCGTCTGATGAAACCATCTCAAGGCGAAATGCCCCTGTTTCTTTCAATACAAAACTGACAAAAATCTCATCATTGGCAGGATTGGGCGACACAGACATAATATAAAAACCCGGATCTATAATGGTGCACCAGGTGTTGTTGTTCAGATTCACATCTTCCACATCCTCATCCGGTAGTGCGCTGTAACATATTGATTTTTTTGTCTCAAGTAAATCATCTTCAAGCATGGTTCCAAAAGTAAACCAAATTGTCTGACCCGATGCCAGCTCACCTTCCCAGCGCTCAACAAAAGGAATCCCCTGGTCAACCTGCATCTTCATCAGCAAACTTCTTACAGTACGGGTGCCCAGATTTTTTACCTGAATCATTGATTGAACCAAATTGCCGTCAACAACCTGATCAACTGCTGACACAGCAATATCATAGGTAGACGGTATCACATAAACAGTACCCCAGGCAGTATCATTGCAGGAATAGATATTGGTGGCAGTCAAATTGACAGTGTAAACATTTGTTTGAGTATAGGTGTGAACAGGATTTGGCAAAACCGAAAACACATCATCCCCAAAATTCCAGTAATATGACACTGCTCCTTCACTTTCATTTACAAATGTTACATCAAGTGGAGGAATACCATATTCAGGGCTAAATGAAAATGCAGCATGAGGGTAGGGATATACATTCACTGTTTGTGTTGCACTGTTTTTGCAACCCTGATCTGAGGTCACCATCAAAGAAACACTATATGAACCTGTATCGGGAAACAAGTACATGGGTTGCCACACTGAAGTGGTATCTTCTTCCGGAAAAGTCCACAGAAGATGATCAATAGTACCACCAACAACACTGCTGGTATCAAAAAACTGCACAGGTGTGTTGAGACATGGCAATGAATAATCAAAGCCGGCAACAGGGATATGGTAAATTGTTACAGGTTTTGTGATGGTATTATCGCAGCCGTTGACAGACTTATTATATAATGTAACATCGTATGTGCCGGCATTTTGATACAGGTGCAAGGGATTGGGCAGGTTTGAAACACCCCCGTCACCAAAACTCCAGTTTCTGATAATAATGGTCTCATGTGCAGGCACTTGTGTTGTTTCAGTAAATGCTGTTGTTTGCCCTTTGCAGATGTTCGTCCATGAAAAATCAACAGGAGGAGTTGTTTTTATTTCAACAACATGCACAGCAGTGTCTCTGCATCCATTTTCACTGACAGCCACAAGATACACATCATACAAACCGGCTCCCGGAAAAGTTAGCAGTGGATGAGTGTTTGTGGAGTAATCAACCATCACATTGTTTGAATCCACTGCCCACCATTCATAAGCCTGAATAATCCCGTATCCCAGAGTGGTCAGGTTTGTAAACTGGACTGGTTGCCCCGAGCAACCCATATATGGCAAAAAAGCAGCCTGAGGATTGGGCAAAACAAATACATTATTTATAATAGTAGCCACACAACCTGAATCGGTTTCCACATACAGTTCAACAGAATGATTTCCGCTTTGAGAAAACTCATACTGAGGGTGTTGCTGTGTGATGGTGTTGCCCTCAATTGTCCACTCCCAGTATGCAATGGCATCGGGGGCAGTGGCAGTTGAATTATCGGTAAAACTGGTGGGAAAGCCAAAACACACTGAATCAGCAACAAAACCCACATCAGGTTTGTATCCCTGAAAAGCAACATTGATGGTGTCAATTGCAACACATCCTCTTGTATTGGTGGCAGTTACAGAATACTCTCCGGGAGTTTGCAAAACAATGGTTGGAGTAAACTCAAAAGTTGACCACACATAATCCACAGCCTGAGCAGCGCCTGTCACTAATCCAATGCTTTCACCGCTACACACAGAAAGATCAGGGCCAAGCGAAGCCTGCACAGCAAATGAATCCACAGCCACAACAAAGGTGTCGGTGAGGGAACATCCAGTCGAATCAGTTACTTGCAGCCAGTATGTTCCCGGTTGTGAAACCTGAAGAGAATAGCCGGTTGAAGCATCCGACCACAAATAATCATAATCCACACACTGCAACTGACAGGTATAGGCAACAGTATCGCCAAAACATATTGTTGTATCAGCAAATGCAAAATAAGGAAACTGTACACTGATTGTGTCACTGCTCAAACGCCCGAAAACATCCACAACCTGTACCCAGTATGAGCCCGATTGGCTCACAGTGATGGTATCGTCAGTGCTGCCCGTTGACCAGAGAACTGAGGTGTAGTCGGGACTGACGCCGAGAGTATATGGACAAAGAGAATAATCAAAAACTGTATCAGCTCCAAGGCTAACAGGAGGCGCATATTTGTCCATGAGATAGGTTTCAACCTGAATGCGCTGTGGTTCTGTGAGGAGAGTGTCGTATAGGATGAATTCGGCCATGTCGCCTGTAAAATAACGAGCATCCAGTAAATACCTTGTTCCAACATTAAGTCCAGTTAAAAAATTATTTCCAATATTTTGAGTGCCAACCAATACTCCATTGTCATATAATCTTGCGGGATTAGTAAAAAACAAAGAGCTAATAGTAAAAAGAGGAGAAGGGGCTTTGTCATACATTATACTGTATCCACCTGTTGCGCCTGCATACATTCTTAACCAAATAAATGCATTGTAAGGGTAATTAAAAACCAGACTTGTTTGTTCAGTCAGACCGTCAAAAATCTCCTGAGCAATTTGAGTATGAATCCTCCATACAACAAATATTGTTATAGGTTGATAAAGTGTATCAACAAAAATGGCTTGAAAATAATCATTTACTCCATCAAATTGAATTACAGGATAACCTCCAAAAGCATTTTCAATTAATAAGGGTTTGCGAGATTCAGTTATTTGATTTAAATGTCTGTTATTACCGGATATATCAATCCACTGTGAGACAACATTGCTTGCTGCAACAACACTGTCGCCAATATACCAAGCCTGTAAACGTTGTAATGGTATCTGCGCATTTGTTTTCACAGATAGCGAGAATATGATTAGAAAACATATATATATAGAAAAAAAATTCTTCATAATATTAAAATAAAACTTTAGCAAATTTACAAAAAAAACCTCATCAGATGTGTTTTTATTATTTGTTAAATTATTTAACATAGACTTCTTTTTTAAAAGATTGTTTAATATGGAGTTATTATTTATTACTAATTTTGTAAGCAGCATAAGAGAAAATAGATAACATGAAAATACTTGTAACAGGAGCAGATGGATTTATTGGGTCGCACTTAACTGAGATGTTGTTAAAAAAAGGGTATAGTGTAAGAGCTCTTTCTTATTACAATTCATTCAACAATTGGGGTTGGTTGGAGGGTGTTATTCATAATCAACTTGAAATTGTGAGTGGGGATATACGAGATCCTTTTTTTTGCAGTGAACTTGTGAAGGGTGTTGATAAAATTTTTCACCTGGCAGCATTAATTGCGATACCTTATTCTTATATTGCCCCACAATCATATATTGAAACAAATATTAACGGGACATTGAATATTTGTGATGCCGCTAAAAAGAATAATATTAAAAAAGTTGTCATTGCATCTACAAGTGAAGTTTATGGTACAGCCAAATATGTTCCAATAGATGAAAACCACCCAAAACAACCTCAGTCACCTTATTCTGCATCAAAAATTGGAGCAGATATGATTGCTTTAAGTTATTATAACTCATTTGGTTTACCCGTCGTCATAGCAAGGCCATTTAACACATATGGACCAAGGCAATCAGCCAGAGCAATAATACCAACAATTATCTCGCAAATTTCAGATGGCAAGAAAAAAATCGAATTGGGAGACCTAAATCCTTTGCGGGATTTTACTTTTGTAAGGGACACATGTATGGGATTTATTGCATTGTCTGAGAGCGACTCTGCCATTGGGCAAGAAATTAATATATCATCGAAAAGTGAGATTTCCATTGGGGGACTTGCAGATTTAATTGCAAAAAAAATGAAATCAAATGTAGAGTTTGTTGTTAAAAAGGAAAGGATAAGACCAAAGGGCTCGGAAGTTTTAAGATTAATGGGTGACAACACAAAGTTGTTTGAGTTAACAGGGTTTAAGCCATCAATAACACTCAATGATGGAATTGAAGCAACTGTTACCTGGTTTAAGGAAAAGAACAATTTGTTAAAGTATAAAACGACAATATACAACATATAAGCTTATGCCATATAAGATTCCTCTTTTTAAACTAAATTTTGATGATGAAGAAAAGCAAGCTGTAATTCAGACAATTGAATCAAATTGGATTTCTTTAGGACCAAAGTGTCAGGAGTTTGAAAAAACATTTGCTGATATGTTGAAAGTAAAGCATGCCCTTAGTTTATCAAGTTGCACAAGTGCACTCCATTTAGCGATGATATTATTGGGGATAAAGAAAGGTGATGAGGTTATTTGCCCTTCACTTACTTTTGCAGCAACTGTTAATGCAATTAAATACGTAGAAGCCAAGCCTGTGTTTTGTGATATTTATGGAGTGGAAAACCTTAATATTAATGCTGAACATATTGAAGATTTAATTACTCCCGAAACAAAGGCAATAATGGTAATGCATTTTGGTGGTTTTCCATGTGAAATGGATAAAATCATGCAATTGTCTTTAAAATATAATTTGTTCGTTATTGAAGATGCAAGTCATGCACCGCTTTCGAATTATAAAGGAAGGAAGTTGGGTACAATTGGACATGTGGGGTGTTTTAGTTTCTTTTCCAACAAGAATATTTCAACTGGAGAAGGAGGGATGCTCATTACTAATGATGAGGACATTTTTAATAAAGCAAAATTGCTTAGGTCTCATGGCATGACAACAATGTCCTATCAGCGTGCTTCTGGACATGCTACGGATTATGATATTCATGATATTGGTTACAATTATCGAATGGATGATATAAGAGCAAGTATTGGTATTGTTCAATTGAGTAAATTAGAGGAAGATTTAAGAAAAAGAAGCCATGTCAGAAAACAATATATTGAATATTTAAAGGATTATGAAGAAATACTTATCCCTTTTAAAAATTCCTCTGAATATGTAAGTAATTATGTGTTTCCAATTGTTCTTAAAAGCTCGAATAGAAAGAAAAGGGATGAAGTAAGAAATTATTTACATCAGCATGGAGTACAAACAAGTGTTCATTATCCATCAGTTCATAAGTTTTCAATCTACAAAAATGCCTCTTTTATTCTACCAGAAACTGAATATGTCAGTGATAATGAAATTACTCTTCCTATGTATGGATCATTGCGTGAAGATGAAGTAAAGTATATTTGCAATAAAATAGGTGAAGCTAAAAGTAATGGATAAAAAAAGTATTCTTGTTTTTGGTGGTGGGGAGCTTCAAAAATCTCTCATTATTCAGTGCAAAAAAAATAATCTAAACACCATTGTTGTTGATCCTAACCCCGATGCAGTTTGCAAAAATCTGGCAGATATCTTTGAGGTCGTTAATGCTAATGATTTTCATGAAACATGTAAAGTTGTTGATAAGCATAAAATTGAAGCAATAATTACCAGTTCAACTGATAAACCATTGAAGATGATGTCTGTTGTTGCAAGAAAATATGGGTTCCCTTTTATTTCAGAATCAACAGCATCTTTTGCTACCAACAAATGGCTAATGAAGGATGTGTTTTTGAAAGCAGGAATATTGTGCGCTAAAGGTTATGAATTTTCTGCAATTAGCCATTTGAAAGAGTTTCCAGTAGTTGTCAAGCCAGTAGATAGTTCAGGCAGCAGGGGTGTAAGGATTTGTGAGAGTAAAGAAGATGCTTTAAAAGCACTTCAAGAAATTAATATTTTTTCAAAACATCAATATGCTATTGCTGAAGAATTTATTAGTGGGCATGAGTTTAGTGTTGAAGCTCTTCATTTTAATGGAGAAAGCCATGTAGTTCAAATCACAGAGAAAACAGTTACTCCGTTTCCCCATTTTGTTGAAACTTCTCATATGCAACCAGCATCATTAGACGATTCAGTAAAAGAGGAAATAATGAAATTAACATCCAAAATTGCTTCTGTATTTGGTTTTGAAAATTGTGCATCTCATAATGAATTTAAAGTCAATAAGAATGGAATTTATGCAATTGAGGTCAGTCCCCGGCTTGGAGGTGACAGAATAAGCTCTCATCTTGTTCCTTTGTCAACAGGCATAAATATGGAGCAATGTCTGATTGAAATTGCATTAGGTCAAATTCCAAAGATAAAAAAGAAAAATAATCATGCTGCAGGAATATTTTTCTTTATTTTTGATGATGAATTTTTTCCGGAGGTTCATGTGAATAATATTGAAGGACTTGATAACATCGAAGAAGTTTTTGTTCCTTTTCATGCAGGTCAGAAAGTACCTGAAATTAAGTCAAGCCATGATCGTTATGGATATTTTATTATTGAAGAGGAAAACAGGGAAGAATTGATTAAATATAAAAACTATGTTTTAGATTTGCTTTTCAAAAATTAGTAATTATGAATAAACAAAGATTAGCTATAATTGGAGCTGGTGATATGGCAAGGCAGATTGCACATTATGTGGCAAATGATAAAAGGTATGAGGTTATAGGCTTTGTTGATGATTATACTCCTGTCAATTCACCGGTTGGAAAATACTCAGTATTATCAAAACTGGATTCCGCTGAGACAAATTTTAAAAAGGGGCTTTTTGATTTGCTTATTGTTGCAGTTGGGTATTCTCGAATGAATTATCGTAAACTAGTTTTTGATATGTTTGATGGTATAATCCCTTTTGCAACATTTGTGCATTCTTCTTGTTTTATTGATTCTTCTGTAAATCTAAGTAGAGGCGTTATCGTTTTTCCTGGTTGTGTCATTGATTCTAATGTTACTCTTGGAAAAAATGTTTTTGTTCATTGTGGTAGTGTGATATCGCACGATTCGAAAGTTGGTAGTCACACATATGTATCTCCCTCTGTTAGTATTGCTGGCAACTGTGTGATTGGAGAGTCATGTATTTTAGGGATTTCCACAACAATAATTGACAGAATTTCCATTTGTGAGAGTGTTAGGACGGGTGGTGGAACAGTTGTGATTAATAACATAAATGAAGCAGGGACATATGTCGGTGTTCCTGCAAGAAAAATTAATGATAAGTAAAAAACTGATGAAAAAAAACCAAATATCACCTTCAATTAGTATTCTTGATGCTTTGAGACTCATGGATGAAATTAATAAAAAATTGTTGTTTGTAGTTGAAAAAAACGACAAGTTTATTGGTGTAATTAGCCTTGGTGACATTCAGAGAGCAATTATAAAGGAAATTTCACTTGAAACTCCAGTGAAGAATATTATGAGGGATATAATTACAATTGCAAAAGACTGTCAGTCAACAGATGAGATAAGGCAAATGATGCTTGAAAAAAGAACTGAGGCGATGCCTGTTATAAATTCTGACGGTAAGCTGGTAAAAGTTTTTTATTGGGAGGATTTTTTTTCATCTGGTTCATTTCAGGAAATTAAATCAATTAACCTGCCTGTTGTTATAATGGCAGGAGGGGTTGGGAGCAGGCTTAAGCCATTAACCAATGTAATTCCTAAGCCACTGATCCCTATTAATGAAAAAACAATAATTGAAGAAATTATTGATAGTTTTCTCAAATATTCATGTTCAAATTTTTTTATTACTGTTAACTATAGGTATGAAATTTTGAAATACTATATTGATAATAACGTAATAAAAAACAATATAGATGTTAGCTATATTAGAGAGGAAAAGCCATTGGGCACAGCAGGCAGCTTAAGACTTTTGAGAGATAAGATTAAGACTACTTTTTTTGTTTCCAATTGTGATATTCTTATAGATCAGGATTATTCTGAAATATTGGATTATCACAAAGATAACAAGAATGTTCTAACAGTTGTTGCTGCCATGAAAAACTACTCAATCCCATACGGAACACTTGAAACCGGCAAAGACGGGTTGTTGACTAAAATTACCGAAAAGCCCGAAATAACGTTTAAAATTAACACAGGGTTTTATATACTTGAGCCAGAGTTAATGGATATTATTCCAGATGACAAAGTTTTTCATATAACAGATCTAATAAAAACACTCAAAGAAAATAACAAAAGGGTTGGTGTTTTTCCTGTAACTGAGAAAAGCTGGCGAGATATTGGTGATTGGTCTGAATACCTTAAGTTACTTAATAGATAAAATGAGAATTGTTATACTTACTCCAATTCCGCTTTGGCATCCGGGCACTTCGGAGCTTATGAAAAGATTGGAAAATGCTAATTTTTCGGTCATTGCATTTGATATTTGGAGTTTACAGACATGTGATGGACAAGGGAAAATTAATGATTTAAGGTCAATAAAATCTGGAAACATTTTTGGCAAGTTACTAAATAGGCTTTGTCGAAAAAAAATCATTTTAAAATTAATTAATAATCATGATATATTGGATATACATTGGTGTGATCCTAATTATATTCGATATTTTTCAATACTCAGAAAAAAGGAAGTAAAAATTATTTCTACAGTTTTTGGATCAGATTTTTATAGAGTTAACGAACAAAAATTAAGTAAACTTGGAGTTTTGTTTTCTGAATCAGACAGAGTTATGATAGGTGCAAATATGAAAGAAGATGTTATTTCTGTTTTCCCCGAAATTGAAAATAAAATTGTGTATAATCAGTATGGTTCGGAAAGGCTGGATGTTATTGTTAAGCTTATGGGACAATCTGTTGATGATATGCGTTCCAAATGGGGTATTGAAAAAAATGATGTGGTTGTTTCTTTAGGATATAATGCAAAAAAGGAACAACAGCACATTGTTTTGCTTGATGTTTTAAATGAATTGCCTGAGAATATTTTGAATAATATAGTCGTTATTTTGCCTCTTACATACGGGAGTGAAGAGCAACCTGAATATTTCAAATATATTTTATCGAAAAGTAAAAACTGTAATGTGAGAAAAATGATAATTCTTGATGAAAAATTATCAGATAATGAATTAGCTGAGAGTAAACTTGTTTCAGATATTACGATCAATATTCAAACTACTGATGCCCTCTCAAGTTCAGTGAAAGAGTCCTTTGCAGCTGGCAATACAGTTATAGTTGGAAAGTGGTTGCCCTATAATGTTTACAACGAAATTGGGCTTTATTTTTATAGTTCTGAGATTGTGGAGTTGAAGGAAGTGTTGTTGATTGCAATTAAAAATCTTGATGCTGATAAAGAAAGGTGCAAGTTAAATACAGAAAAAATTATGACATTTGCATCATGGGCGTCTGTTATGCCCCTGTTTATTAACACATATAATGAGATTGCAGGTGAGTGGAATAGATAACAGCATAACATTAGGTGTAGGTGAGATATCATTTGATTCAACCCTGGGTTGCTATTATCAGAATATTGCACCCGCAATAATACACATTAATAACAAGAAATTTGCCTCACTTGATGAACATGGCATACCATATTATATTTCTGGCAATGAAAAAAAATATTCAATTGTTCTTGTTATTCAATATGGACAGATGTGTTTTGATTTAATGAAAAAAGGGATTGACGAAGAGAATAATTTTAAAAAATTATTGAAGTGTGTTGAATGGTTAGACTCAAAATCTGAATTTTTTATTGGAACAAAGATTTGGAGAAGCGAAAGTAATGACCAATATCAACTTGACGATGGTTGGGTATCAGGAATGTATCAGGGGCAGGCACTTTCACTATATCTGAGAGCATATCAACTGTTAGAAAAACCCGAGTATCTTAATTCTGCCGAACTTATATTCAAATCTTTTTTTATTACTTATGAACAGGGTGGCTTTGTTAGAAAGGATAATTTTGGCAATCTTTGGTTTGAAGAATATCCAGGTAAGGAGCCATCATTTGTATTAAATGGGTTTATATATGCAATGTTTGGTATTCTGGATTTTTACAGAGTTACCAAAAACCCTCAGGCACTTGCTGTTTGGGAAGATTGTGTCAATACACTTGAAAAAAATCTTCATAAATATGATGTCTGGTACTGGTCTCTTTATGATCAACTAAAGAAGGAACTGGTAAGTTATTATTATATGAAAAATGTGCACATTCCTTTAATGGAGATAATGTATTTATTAACAAACAAGGAGATTTTCAATAAATTTGCAAAAAAGTGGAAAAAAAGTTTGAATAACAGGTTTCATAAAATTGTTGTTCAGATTATGTACAGAATCAGACCCAGACTGCTCAAAATTAAATCAAATGCAAAGTGTAAATGAATTTCTTAAAGAAAAAATTGACAGAGAAGCATTGATGTATTTCCGCGACATTAATGACTTTCCGCAGGCTATATATAAAAAAATACTTGAAAAATGGGGAGATGACACTAAATTTAATGAAAAACACCGATTTGATTTGCTGGAATTACTAATAGCAGATGTAAAATCTAAAAAGATTCTTGATATGGCAGCTGGTTGCGGCAGTTTTGTTATTCAGGGATTGAAAAACGGCTATAACACCTATGGTGTAGAACCAGAAGTCTGGAAACATGCATTAATTGATCTTAAGTTTAGTGAAAATAGTTATCCAGAACAATGGAGGTCAAGAGTCGTAAGGGGAGTTGGTGAAAAGTTGCCATTTGAAAGTGAAACATTTGATGTTTTTGATAGCTGGCAAACTATTGAGCATGTTCAGGATGAAAAAGCATGTCTAGAAGAGTTGTTCAGAGTGCTCAAAAAAGGAGGGAAAGGTATTCTAAGAGGTCCCGACTACATATGTTTCTTTGAAGGACATTACAGGATGTTTTGGTTGCCCTTGCTTAATCCAAAATCAAAACTTGCAAAATTATATGTGAAATTCAGAGGCCGACCACTTGAAGGACTACAGACTTTTCATGCTGTTAATCCTTTTAAAACCAGAAAGTTTGCCAAAAAAGCAGGGTTTAAAATTATTGATATTAAACGACTGCAAATATATAATGGTGCCAAAAGAAGATTCCCCTTTTTAAAAATGAAGATGTTTTTCCCTTTATTAGTTTCGATTTATGCTATATGGGACTTCTTGCTTTTTTTTCGGTATTTTGGTAGAGGTGAAGCTACAATAAGCTATTTATTGATAAAGCCTGATGAAAATGGGAAAAATTAAGGGTTTTATAGGTGAAACTATTGTCTATGGTTTTGGGAGTATTTTCTCAAGACTATTTGCTATGTTCCTTATTCCTTTGTATGCACAGTATCTAGGAAAAATTGATTATTCAAACCTGATAATGCTTCAGGCTATTTTCAGTCTGCTTACTTTTTTCCTTGCTTTAAATTCAGGTGTTTTCTTTTATTATTATGAATATGAAAAAGAAAAATACAGAAAGATTGTTTTTACAACATGGTTTTATTATCAGCTAATTGCAGCATTTGTCATTGTAATACTCCTCGTCTTTCTGTCTCCATCCCTTGTCAAATTCTTTATTGTAACACCAGAAAATAAGCATCAGATTCAAACAGGATTGATGTTGATAGGGGTTTTGCTGTTTCCATATATTTTTAATATTACAAACATCAATTTTTTCAGAATTGAAAGAAAACCCAAAAAAGCAATTGTCATTGTTGCCATGGAGGCAGCAATTACATTAGGGTTGGTTTATCTTGCGCTTGCTGTATTTCAAAAAGGCCTGGTGTGGGTTCTCGTGTCTCAGATTACTGCCCGTGTTGCTGTGTGCATTGTTTTTTTTAATTATGCAAAACTGTATATCAGAATTAAATTTTTTTCAAAAAAACTTTTAAAAAAAATAGTTGTTTATACATGGCCTTTTATTGTTGCAAGTATTGCATCCTGGGTTATTATTAGCTTTGATAAATTCATCGGAGCACAAATGCTAGTTGATAAAACCGACGTAGCCCTGCTTACTCTTGCGATGCAGTTGGTATTGCCAATTGCAATTCTTGAAGACATGATTAGGATGGCAATTGGTCCTTTTGTGATGTCTATCAGGAAACAAACCGATGCACAGGAAAGTTACCAGAAAATTTTTGAATTATCAGTTTTTACTTCCATTATAGTTGTTATCGGGATTTTGGTAATTTCTCCTTTTTTGGTTCTACTGCTCACAGATGAATCATACATCGGGGTCTTAAAAGTAATACCCCTGATGGGAATTGCAAATATTCTACTTTTGGCATCAAATCAGTTTTGTATAAGTTTCAGCCTTGTGAAGAAAAATGTCTTTATTCTTGCAGGTCTTCTCATTGCAAGTTGTATAAATATTGCAGGAAATATGCTGTTTATGAAAGAGTTTGGATTTGTTGTGGCCGGAGTTTCACAGATTGTTGGTTATTTATGCATGGCAATATTCCTGTTTTATACAGGCAGGAAGTATGCATTTCAAAGGATTAAAGTTGTGAATTCTATTGTGTTGACAATATTTGTAATTGCATACGTTATATATATTTATTATTACATTGATGCAATCTCCTCTGGAGAAAATAAAATGTTTATATTTTTTGGCGTTTTAGTCATGTCCTTATGTGCTTTGACATATTTTTTTCAACAAAAAATTACTCCAAAAATGCTATACAATCAAATACTGCTATTAACAAAAAAGAAAAGGAATTATTAATCAATGAAAAGGTTGCTTATCCTTGCTTACGATTTTCCACCCTACGTTTCAGTGGGCGCATTGCGACCCTACAGCTGGTATCAATATCTTCACCAGTACGGAGTTTATCCAGTGGTGATTACACGGCAATGGAGCAATAAATACGGCAACCTTAAAGATTATGTGGCTCCTGGTTTTTCTGAAACCTCAGTGTTTGAAGTCAATGAGCACGGAACAATTATCCGAACACCCTATAAACCAAATCTGTCAAACAGATTGCTACTGAAATATGGTGAAAAAAAATTCAGATTTCTCAGAAAAACAATTACTGCATGGTATGAAATTATGCAATGGGTTTTTCCCACAGGTTCAAAAATAAGACTGTATTATAAAGCAAAAAATTTTTTAAAAAAAAACAAAGTAGATATAATTATTGCAACAGGAGAACCTTATATTTTGTTTAAATATGCTGCTAGGCTTAGTAAGAAATTTTGTGTTCCCTGGATTGCTGACTATCGTGATCCATGGACAACAGGAGCAGGTCGTAATTCTATTTGGTTTTTTCATAATTTAATGTCCTTTGATGAGAGAAAAATTGTTAAAACCGCAAGTGCTGTAGTATCTGTGTCAGATTTTTTTACGAAAAAGATTGCAGATGTAGTTCGCAATGGAGAGTTTTTTGTGATTCCCAATGGATTTAACCCTGAGTTTGTAAAGGAAGCCGAATATATTCCTCAGAATGATCAAGTACTAAGTGTTGGATTTGCAGGCACCATTTCAAAATATCATCCCGTTGATGATTTTGTTCTGTTGATGAATGAGTTTGTGATGGAAAATCCACATATTAAATTGAAAGTCAATTTCTATGGCACCAATCTGAATTCATATTTGCAAAAACTTGTAGAAAATCAGTTCCCAGCATTAAAGAATGTTTTTTATATTTATCAGAAAATGCCCAACCCGAAAGTGCTCAGGGAACTGGCTTCAAATAATCTGTTGCTCTTATTTAACAATTATTCTTTCATTGGAACAAAAATTTATGACTATCTGGCATTAAAAAGAAAGATATTGTTTTGTTATGAAAATGATGACAATGCAAATCAGTTGAAAATGAGGTTTTTTGAATATGATGGTGATGAAGAAGTTGCTAATCCTCAGCAGAAGTTGATTACTGAAACAAATTCGGGATTAATTATTCAGGACAGAAATCACTTAAAAGAAGTGTTAAAAGAACTGCATAGCACATTCTCACAAACAGGCCAAATTGAATGTAATTCAACAGATATTGAGCAGTATTCAAGAGAGATTCAGACCTCTCGTTTAGCTGAGATTGTAAAAAAAATTTCAGAAAAAGATAATGCAGAGAAATGTTCCGAATATTCTGCCTCAGAATTGATGAATCAGGAGGTATATGGGCAATGCACCCGTTGTGTCATGGACACCTCAGATGTGGATATTGCATTTGATGCCCATGGTTATTGCAATCATTGCAACAATTATTTCAGCAATATCAGGCATCGCATGTATGTTGGTGAGCAAAGTGATGCTGAGCGGCAACTGGTTTTGTCAAAAATCAAAAGGGCTGGCAAAGGCAAAAAATATGATTGTGTTATTGGTGTCAGCGGTGGCGTTGACAGTTCTTATGTGGCATGGTTGGCTAAAAACGAAGGTTTAAGACCATTGCTTGTGCATCTTGACAATGGTTGGAATTCCGAAATTTCGGTTGAAAATATTCGCAAGTTGGCACAGTTGCTCGAGGTTGACTATGAGTGTTATGTTTTGGACTGGGAAGAATTTCGCAGCATTCAGCTGGCATTTTTGATGGCCTCTGTGCCCGAAATGGAAACCCCCACAGATATGGCCATACCCAGTGCTTTGCATAAGGTGGCAGCCAAATATGGTATAAAATATATTATCAGTGGCGGCAATTTTGCCACCGAAGGAATTTTGCCCAAAACCTGGCACTACAATGCAAAGGATATGAAGTATTTTAAGCATATTCTGAAAAAAAACGGAAAAGTAAAAATCAAAACATTTCCTGTGTTTGGCGCAAAGCAGGAGTTGTGGTACAAAATTTTCAGGGGAATAAAAATCGTGTATCTGCTGAATTATTTTCCCTATGCAAAGGACAAAGCACAAAAATTGCTTGAAAATGAACTGGGATGGAAATATTATGGAGGCAAACATTATGAGTCGGTTTATACTGGATTTGTGCAATCATATATCATGCCTGTGAAATTCAATATGGACTATCGCAGGGCAACACTTTCAACCCAGATTTGTGCAGGCGAAGCTGACAGAGATTCTGCACTTGAGATATTGAGAGAACCATCATTTCATGTTGATAAAGCACAGGCAGAAAAGGAATACATTTGCAAAAAACTGCAGCTTTCCATTGATGAATTTGAGGTGATGATGAATGAATTGCCAAAAACCTACCGAGATTACCCCAATGAAGAGAAACGCCTGCAATTCATATATAGAATATATCGCAAACTTTACAAAAAAAGTGATTACAGACAGATATGAAACAGTTGCATGATGTATGTCCTTTGTGTAGTTCGGAAAAATTTTCCCCATATGAAAAATACCATACCGTTAATGGTTTAAGGAAATGTGCCAATTGTGGCTTTGTGTTTATGGAAAAAGTTCCGTCAGAAAATGAGTTGAATGTCTATTATGCTTCATACTCATACAATAGTGAAGCATATTTGTCTCCAATAACAGTTAGAAGCTATAATAAGCTGCTTGATGAATTTGAAAAATTCAGAATACATAATTCCTTACTTGATGTAGGTTGTGGCAGGGGCTGGTTTCTTGAAGAGGCTCAAAAAAGAGGATGGAAGGTTTATGGAACTGAGTATTCTGAAACAGCAGTTGAATTGTGTAAATCCAAAGGCATCGACATGCGGCAGGGCGATTTGAAGGCTGGAGATTTCGCGGATATGAAATTTGATGTTGTCACCTCATTTGAAGTGATTGAACACCTTTCATTTCCGGGAAAACATTTAGAAGAAATTAAAAAGCTTATGAGGCGCGGGGGTTTGTTTTATTGTACCACGCCAAATTTTAATTCAATACCACGGTTTATAAGAAAAACTGACTTCGGAATAATCTGTTATCCTGAGCATTTATCATACTTTACAAAATCTACACTTTGCAGATTGGCAGAAATGCATGGGCTGAAAAAAGTTAGATTCAAATCAACAGGGATCAGTTTAGCCCTGATGAGAAAACCTGACAACAAGCCTCAGGTGTCGATGAACTCTCAGGCACATCCCGATGAACAACTGAGACAAAAAATAGAAAAACGACATGTGTTTCAGATAGCGAAACAGATTATTAATTTCTTTTTGACAATCTCAAATACCGGTGTTACTTTAAAAGGGTATTTTGTTAAAGACAAAACATAGGTTTGGGCATTATGGTGTTATTAATGAATTGAAAAACACATTATCAATTTGTTTCTTTGTTTCAGATTGGGAGAAAACCACTATTTTTGAAAAAAATCTTTATGTGCGGCATTGCAGGGATCATAGGAAATAATTTGACGGATGAGCACATTCGCAGCATGACCTCTGCCATTGCCCACCGTGGTCCCGATGCTGAAGGTGTTTGGAATGATGGGCAGTGTTTTCTGGGCCACCGCAGGCTGAGCATTATTGATTTGTCGGATGCTGCCAACCAACCCATGGTTTCACATTGTGGCAGATATGTGATGGTGTATAATGGTGAGATTTACAACTTTAAAGAGATTCGGCAAGAATTGAATATTGTTTGTAAAACAACTTCAGATACAGAAGTTATTCTGGAAACCTTTGTCAGGTTGGGTGCCGATTTTGTGCATCGCCTCAACGGAATGTTTGCCATTGCCATTTGGGATAATGTAGAGAAAAAACTCAGTTTGTTCAGAGACAGAATGGGCATCAAACCCATATATTATTACCACCATCAAGGGCTGTTTGCATTTGCGTCAGAACTGAAAGCTCTCACAGCTGTAGCGGATATTAGCAAGCATCTTGAATTGAGCAAAGATGCCCTCTCGCTCTATCTTCATCTGGGGTATATTCCACAGCCTCATTCGGTGTACAGGCAGATACACAAATTTCCCAAGGGAAGTGCTGGCGTTTATCAAAATGGCATCTTCACCATTCAACACTACTGGACACCCCAGCAGCACATCTGCAAAGAGATTATCACAAATGAAGAAGAAGCTGTTGTTCAGCTGGAACAGCTGTTGAAGGATGCAGTGGGCAAAAGGCTGATGAGCGATGTGCCTTTCGGAACTTTTTTGAGTGGAGGGATTGATTCAAGTTTGGTTACTGCTCTTGCTCAATCACATTTGTCGGTGCCTCTTAACACATTTACCATCGGATTTTCAGAAAGTAAATTCAATGAAGCTGCGCGAGCAAAGGAAATTGCCGAGTATTTGGGCACAAAACACCATGAGTTTATTTTGAGTGAACAACAATCTGCTGAATTGCTGAAGGATATCATTCCTGTGTATGACGAGCCTTTTGCTGACAGTTCGGCCATTCCCACCATGCTGGTTTCAAAAATGTCGCGTCAGCATGTGACCATGACATTGTCGGGAGATGGTGGCGATGAATTGTTTTTTGGCTATGGAGCATATGAGTGGGCAAAAAGGCTTCACAATCCATTTTTCAGAATGTTCAGGCATCCTGTAAAACACATGCTCAGAGCGGGAAATTCTCGTATGCAGAGAGCTTCATGGTTGTTTGATTTTGATAAGCGCACCCATCTCAAATCACACATTTTCTCACAGGAGCAATATTTGTTTTCCTCAAAGCAGGTGAAAGCCATCACCGGAAATACATATGTGGATGACTTTTTCAGAGAAGAGGGTGAATATATGAGAAATCTCAGTCCTGCTGAGGCTCAGGCATTGTTTGATATGAATTATTATTTGCCGGATGATTTACTGGTGAAAGTTGACAGGGCGAGTATGCGGTATTCACTTGAAACACGGGTTCCGTTGCTTGATTACAGGATAGTGGAGATGGTATTGAATTTGTCACCTGATTTGAAATACAGAAGTGGCACATCAAAATATTTGCTGAAGAAAATTCTGTATCAATATATTCCAGAGCAATATTTTGAAAGGCCCAAATGGGGGTTTAGCATTCCGCTTTCATCCTGGTTGCGTGGTGATATGAATGAATTTGCCATGGATTATCTGCATTCAGACAAATTGCATGATGTGCTTCAGTTGTCTGTGGAAGATATTCCGGCAGTGAAACGATGGAAGGCGGGTGATGATTTGTACTACAACAGGATTTGGCAACTCGTTGTCTTGTCGGTTTTTTTGCAAGGGTTTCGCTTCCCATCGGGATCCCTTTGGGAAAACGCTCCAAATTGAGACTGTATCAAAACGCTCATTTTTCTTTTATTTTCTGTGTGTTATACTTGAAGTACAACTCTTTGCGAGATAATATATTTTCTGTATCTTTTGGATCTGCTGAGTTTCTTCTCAATAATAAACAAACCTGCAACAAACAGAGGCATCAGGGGAATCCTGTATCTTACCAAAGCACCGAAATTTGATGTGGATAAACCAATGCCAAAGGCCAAAAAAATGACAAAAATCATAATCCCCAAAAGGAAGGGATCATTTCCAATAATTCTGAAGGCAGCAAAAGCCTTTCTGCGAAAAAAAACGATTAATGTCATAAGAAGAATGGCAAAGTTTTCCAGGCCTGAAAGCAACATGAAAAAGTTTTTAACTTCCCAAAGATATGGTCTGAACAATCCTGCAAGCACAGCATTGGGAAATAGTTTTACCAACTGTGATGTCTCACCTGAAATCTCTCCTATATAAAAAAAATTGCTGCCATATTGTTCTTCTCTTATTAAATCTTCCTGAATAATTTTTGCTCTGTCAACCATGGTGTCAATGCTGCCGAAATGGCCCATGGAAGAGGAAAGTCGTGAAAAAGTAAAAAGCACACCCCCGAAAATGAGAACCAGAAAAACAGGAATCATGGCAGATTTTATAAAACCTTTTTTCATTTTAAGATATTGGTTGTAAAACAACCACACAAAAAGAGTGGGCAGGAGTGCAACAATTATATATGGTTTAATAATTATAATACCCCATGCACAAATGAGAAACCAGAGAAATCTCAATAAATTAAATTTCAGTTTCATCAGTTGTTCAAAAACAACAATGACTATACACATGCAAAATATAACAATGGTGTCCTTCATAATACCTGAACCCCAGAACAGAACAGAGGGCATGAACAAGCAAGCAATTGCCATTCTGAATCTGAGAGAAGGAAATTTTTTAATCAGTAAAGTATAAAGTTGCCACAGCCCAAGAAACGAGATGACAGAAACAATAAGGGAACTCACAAGAAAACTGTTGCCGCTGATAATTGCGATGGGAGATAAGAGACGTGAAACAAAGAAGGATGAAGAATCTTTCCACATATAGGAAGGCATTCCTGTGGTATTGTTGAAATAATAGAATGAGGTGGAGTCAATTCCTTTTATCAATATTTCAAAATACTGAAGTGGTGATTCAAAAAATAAATTTCTCATTACCTGCATATTGTGAAAATAAGAGAGAGTATCACCACCGTAGGCTGTCATGTATATTATGCAAAATGAAAGAGAACTTAACATTTTGATAATAAGGGCAGGCAAAAAGTATTTGAAATGGTTTTCTTTTTGAATTTTGTCTATTGCATATATTCTGCCCATAAATACAACTACCATAAAAATTAGCACAACAAAAATCATGTCCCAGATGGTTACTGTTATAAATTGGTAGTCAAGGCTGCTGAAAAAAGGTTTCAAGTTTTTTGTGGTTTTCAGAAACAAAATTATACATTTGTAATCAGTTTTCGTTAAAAAATGGCAAAAATTCTTTATTTATCCTACGATGGCATGACAGATTCCTTAGGGCAGTCGCAGGTTTTGCCCTATATGTCAGGCTTGTCGGCTTTGGGTTATGAGATTCATATTCTGAGTTTTGAAAAACCGCTTGCATTTGAAAAGAGAAAAGAAACTGTTTCAAAACACATTAAAGAAAGGAATTTGCACTGGCATCCAATGCTTTACACATCCAGGCCACCGGTATTATCCACAATGATGGATGTGAGAAAGATGAAGAAAAAGGCAAAACAGCTTCACAGGGAGCATGGGTTTCATTTGGTGCATGTGCGCTCATACATCCCTGCGCTGGCTGCACTTATGCTGAAGCAGGAGTTTTCATTGCCATTTATTTTTGATATGCGTGGATTATGGGCAGATGAAAGAGTGGATGGAGGATTGTGGAATCTGAAAAATCCTCTTTATAAATTAATTTACAGGTATTTTAAGAAAAAAGAACAGGTTTTTTTAAAAGAAGCTGCCCGGGTAATTAGTCTGACAAATGCAGCAATACCGGTATTGAAAAAGATTTCGGGCAATGAGCATTTAAGCACTGAGGTCATTCCCTGCTGTGTTGATACTGAACATTTTGATTACAAGCGGTTCAGTGAAGAGGAGAAATCTGCTGCAAGAACACAGCTGGATATTGGGGCAGAAGATTTTGTGTTGTCATATCTTGGTTCCCTTGGCACCTGGTATATGCTTGATGAAATGCTTGATTTTTTTGCAGAATTGAAAATACGCATTCCCCGGAGCAAATTTTTGTTTATCAGTCATGACGATCCGTTGATTATTTTGCAGAAAGCACATCTGAAGGGGATTTCACCTGAGGATATTGTTGTATATTCTGCAACACGGGATGAAGTACCTGCCATGCTTCGAGTTTCAGATGCGAATATATTTTTCATACGTCCTGTTTTTTCCAAGCAGGCATCGTCTCCCACAAAGATGGCTGAGGTATTGGCAATGGGGATTCCTGTTGTTGCCAATTCAGGGGTAGGCGATATTGAGCAACAGATACTGGAGAATGGTGTTGGCAGCATTGTAAGAGATTTCAACATTGCAGAATACAACAGAGTGATAGATGAGTTGTCTTTGCTGCAGAAAATTAGTAGTGAACAGTGTCGTGGAGTGGCATTGAGTTTATACAATCTTGCAGATGGCATAGGCAAATATGCAGATTGTTACAGAAAAGTTTTGGGAGCAGGATAAAGACCAACCAAATTCTTCTGTCTACATAAGTCAATCCTCTTTTGTCTAATTGCCACCTCGCCACTGGAGGGGAATGTGTCGCGATTGAGGTTTGGTGTGACAAAATGGACAGAGCGATGTTGGGGCGTTTGTCGTATCAATACAACTGATTATTTCGAATCAATGATTCTGAGAAAAACTTCTCTTCCCAGATTAACCAAAACTACAGAATGCCTTTTGCATGAACCATCCGCCACTAAAAAACAATTATGCGTGTTATCATATTTGCTGTTTTTTGACGGAATAATTACAACACAAAGTATTTTTCGGATAATATTTCTATTTTTGCAGTATGATGACTGCTATTACCCCACTAAAATTCAGCTCTGTACCACTGTGCAAATTTAAAGGAAAGTATCATGAAATATTTATTTTTGATTTTCCTCTGGATGGAAACATTGATCAAGAAGTGGTTAAATCATTTGGACAGGAATGGAAAAAGTTTCATCGATTTAGCAATAAAGATATAGAAAAGAATGGGAGGCAGTATTTTGATATTCTCAATGAAAACATTGTAAATGAAGAGTCGTATGTTCTTGATGTTGGATGTGGGACAGGGCGTTGGACCAAATATCTTGTTGATAAAGTAGGCTTTGTTGAAGCTGTTGACCCAAGTGACGCTATTTATTCTGCTGATTTTATGCTGAAGGACTGCAAAAACATCAGGCTATCAAAAGCTTCTATTGAAAGCTTGCCTTTCCAAGATGATGCTTTTGATTTTGTCATGAGTATTGGGGTGTTGCATCATATTCCAGATACAGCTTCTGCAATGAGAAAATGCGTGAAAAAGGCAAAAATTGGTGGTCATTTCTATGTGTATCTTTATTACGATGTTTCTCAAAGAGGGATATTGTTTAAATTTTTGTTCAAAATAGCTAACATTGTCAGGCAAATAATCAGCAGAATGTCGGGAAAGTTAAAACGCTTTTTTTGTGATTTGATTGCTGTGGTTTTTTATATGCCATTTGTTATTGCTGGAAGGTTTTTGTCCTTTTTGGGATTCAAGAAGATTGCTGCAAAAATGCCGCTTCATTTTTATCAAAATCAATCATTTTACATTATCAGAAATGATGCTCTCGATAGATTTGGTACAAAACTTGAACATCGCTTTTCAAAACAAGAAGTAATTGAAATGATGGCAAACTCAGGACTTAATGAAATAATCGTTTCTGAAAAAATGCCTTTCTGGCATGCTGTGGGTAAAAGAAAATACTAATTTATTAACGCCTGCCTAAAAGCATCCAACCACTTATACTTATTGGCTTCCACCGAATATTTGTCCACCACTGTTTTTCTACCGGCTTTGCCCAGTTTTTCTCTCAGTTGGGGAGATTCTATGAGCAATGAAAGTTTTTCAACCCACTCTTCTTCGCTTGCAGCAAGAAATCCATTTTCTCCATCGGTGATGATTTCTGTATTAACCCCAACGGGAGACATAATCGCAGGTTTTTCAAAAGCCATGTATTGCAGACCTTTAAATCCGCACTTTCCTTTCGACCATTCATCATTGGGCAAAGGCATGATGCCAATGTCAATGGTATTAATGTCCTGTGCTTCGGTTGCCGGATTCCATTTGACAAATTCATATGTCAGTTCAGGGCAATCGCAATTTTGGTCGGCAATGAGTTTGATGATGACTTGTTCAGGATACTTGTCAAGAATTTTTTTCAAAAAGGGAACAGCGAGTTTAAAATGCTTAAGTGTTGTGGATGAACCTGTCCACCCTATGCAAATTTGCTTTTTTTGGGTTTCTTCAGGAAATGGCCTGAATTTTTCAGTATCAATTGTTGTGGGAATTATTCTTACATCTTTTCCAAAGTGTTTGGCATAATCATGCAGATACTTGTTGCCAGTTACTGCTATTGTACTAAGTTTGATAATTTCAGAAATCTTTTCAGGTTTTTTCAGCCATTGGTGAGACTTGTTCCCTTCTGAAACATCGAGCAGCCAGATTGAATCATCAAAATCCAGAATAAAAGGGATTCCTGATGCATGAATTTTTCTTTCAATTTTTGTGGTGCCGTGTATCAGTGCTTCTCTGAAGACAAAAACCATGTCAAAGTTCCCAATACGTTTCAGGTCTTTATTTCGAATACGAATGGTTTTGAGAAAAATCAGGAATTTTCTAAATAAATGGCCTTTTTGGTAGAAGATTTGATCATCTTTTTGGGAAATAAGATTGGAAACTGTAAACTCAAAGCCATGTTGTTCAAGAAAAGGGATGTATTGTTCAATTCTGAACCGTTGGCCTGGAGAGCGTCCAATTCTGTGTGGCAGCAAACATAAAACTTTTGTCTTTTTCTCTGACGACATATAATGATGCAACAATTGCCTTTTTGATGAACTGGCAAATTTACAACATTTATTTTTTGTAATTGTTTCAAGTATGGAGAAAAACTACCGATTCTCCGCAGATTTTTTACTTGTCCCAGATTTGTTATGCAACCAATGGCTTTTGCAGAAAAAAGTCCAACCGAATCACGCTCTAATGTTTTATCGTTGTGGTATGTGCTTGTACAGATTTTCAGCAATACAAAAGGCTCTGTTTGTTTTAGAAATTGGTGAAAATCAACCAAAGCCAATTTAAAAAGAAAGCTCCTCTGCAAAAAAATCTCACAAGACCCTCAATTTAATTTACTTTTCAGACTTCAAATGTTTTTAAATCGGACAATAGTGTAAATTAATCATTTTTCTTTCGGATTATGAAATTGGTTTTTGCAATAAAAAAAAATTGTATCTTCGCACTATCATTTTAAAGATTATTAATTAAAAAAGATTATGGAAACAACAAACACTTTATTGGTAACGCTGAACTCCAACACATCTGTGGGAGTATATTTCGGGCTTGCACTGGCTGCATTGTTCGGATTATGGTTGATTTTTTATTTTGTACCTGTTGGGTTATGGTTTACAGCCATGCTTTCAGGTGTTCGCATTTCACTGGTTCAGCTAATTTTCATGCGTTGGCGTAAAGTTCCACCCAAGGTGATTGTGAATGCAATGATTACATCATCAAAAGCAGGACTGAAGTTAGGTCGTAATGAGCTTGAGGCGCATTTTTTGGCAGGAGGACATGTTCAGAGAGTGGTCAATGCACTGATTTCAGCTGATAAAGCCAATATTCCTCTGGACTTTAAGGCAGCCACAGCCATTGATCTTGCAGGACGTGAAGTGCTTGAAGCAGTTCAGATGAGTGTAAATCCAAAAGTTATTGATACTCCTCCCGTTACTGCAGTTGCCAAAGATGGTATTCAGCTTATTTGTAAAGCACGTGTTACTGTTCGTGCCAGTATCAAGCAACTTGTGGGTGGTGCCGGTGAAGAAACAATTCTTGCACGTGTTGGTGAAGGTATTGTAACTGCTATTGGTTCAGCGGGTTCTCACAAAGAAGTACTTGAAAATCCAGATAAGATATCAAAACTTGTATTATCCAGAGGTCTTGATTCAGGTACAGCCTTTGAAATTCTTTCAATTGACATTGCAGATGTTGATGTTGGTAAAAACATTGGTGCAGAACTTCAGATGGATCAGGCCGAAGCTGACAAAAAAATTGCACAGGCAAGAGCTGAAGAGCGTCGTGCAATGGCTGTTGCTCTGGAGCAGGAAATGAAGGCAAAAGCACAGGAAGCAAGAGCAAAAGTTATTGAAGCAGAAGCCGAAGTCCCCAAAGCAATGGCCGAAGCATTCAGATCTGGAAATCTTGGCATTATGGATTATTACAAAATGCAGAATATTCAGGCTGACACGCAGATGAGAGATTCTATCTCCAAACCACAGAAACCTGAGCAAGGGAAGTAAGCGACTTTAGCGAGGTAGGCGACTTTAGCGACTTTAGCGAAGTAAGAACAAAATCATTCTCAATTTTCAGTTCGATTGTTCTGATGTTCTAATATTCCAATGCCTAAGCCTATGCGCAGCCTGGACTTCAGCAATGGGTCTTTCCAACCATCCCGCACGAAAACCAAAGAATTCTTTTCTCAGTTGACTTAAATTATTTACTTTTGTTAGCAGGTTTATAAGAATATAACATTATGAAAAAATTTCTGTTTGTGTTATTGTTGCTATCGGCAATTGTTTTTCGGGCGCAATGCCAGTATGTGATTCAATCATATCTCATTACAACAATAAGTAAAGATAACCTTAATTATATTCCCGGACTCAATCCTGAATATGATGTGGACGCTTATTACATTCTTTATAATACAACAGATGCACATGGCAACCCAACTGTAGCATCAGGGGCATGTTTTATCCCGGTTGTTGATTCGTGCAATTTTTTTCCACTGATTTCATATCAACACGGAACAATTCTACGAAAATCTGATGTGCCTTCACGTTTATACAATGAATCAATCATCGGACAAATATTTGCATCTCTTGGAAACATTACAGTTTGTCCTGATTATTTGGGGCTTGGCGATAGTCCGGGACTTCATCCCTATTGTCATGCACAAACCGAGGCTACAGCTACTGTTGATTTTATCAGAGCTGCACGTGAAATGATGAATGATAGTCTGGGCATTTTTGACAACGGACAAGTATTTTTGACAGGTTATTCTCAGGGAGGTCACGCAACAATGGCAACACATAAATATATCGAAGACAATAATCTGACCTCCGAATTCAATGTTGTTGCATCAGCACCCGGATCTGGTCCCTATCATATGTCAGGAGCTCAGGCAGAAATGATTTTCAATACACCGGATTATCCTTCTCCGTCGTATCTGGTGTATCTGCTTTTTGCATACAACTCTGTTTACAATAATATTTTTGATGGGGCAGATGAAGTGTTGAAATCTCCCTATGATGTTACAATTCCTCCTTATCTCAACGGCAATTTTTCCACATGGCAATTAAACAATGCACTTCCCGATTCACTGCATCTGTTTCTTCAGGATACATTTCTACAGTCTGTGATTGATGATATGGATGATAAACTGACGCCTGTATGGCAGAACTTACTGGATAATGATAATCATGACTGGTTGCCTCAGGCTCCAATAAGGATGTATTATTGCACAGCAGATGAACAGGTAAGCTACCTTAATTCAGTCAATGCTGAGGCGGCAATGATTGCAAACGGAGCAGTCAATGTGCAGGCAATTGATGTCAACTCAGGGGCCAACCATGGAGACTGTGGTTTGCCAGCCATTGTCAATGGCTATTACTGGTTTAATACGATGCGAATTCCCTGTGTCAATACTTCTGTCTCTGAAAGCAATATTTTTCATGACGTTACACTATTTCCCAATCCGGCCAGTGAGTTTATTATCATCAGTGGATTATCAATGGAATGTCATGTCAGTTGTTATGATATGCAGGGCAATGAAGTTTTTGAAATGAAATTTGCCGGACAGGAACAAGTGCATATTGATGTTAGTGGCTTATATTCAGGAATATATATTGTGAAAATTCAAACAAACATCATGCAAGGGATGGTTAAAAAGTTTTCAATCATAAGATAATTACAATGAAAGTTATTGATAATAATAAAATTCTTGAGTTGGGCAATGAGGCTTTAAGTTCGTCCCGAAAAAGAACAAATTTGAATCTTCATGACTCGCCGGATGATTTGCTTCAGAGGATGGTGAATGTGCTGGAACCCGGCACATATATGTGTCCGCACATGCATAAAAATCCTTCAAAGCGTGAAGTGTTTGTCATACTGAGAGGTTCATTGCTTGTGTGTTTGTTTGATGATGATGGAAATGTGACTTCTCATGTGGTATTGGACAAGGATGGTGGTAATTATATTATTGAAATTCCTCCTTCAACATGGCATTCAATAATCCCTCTTGCCGTTCATACTGCTGTTTTTGAATGTAAGGACGGTCCCTGGGATCCGGATACAGATAAGCTTTTTGCACCCTGGGCTCCACATGAAGGAGATGCTGAAGCACTGAACTTCAACAAAGAGTTGTTGAAAAAGCTGGGCTTTATTTTTCCTGAGTTTATGTAATAAGCCAGTAGCGGTTTTAAGGAAACTGAAAAGTGTTTGATGCTTAATTTGTAAATGCTTAGCTCCTTTTTTATAAGCCACTCCCATCGGGATTCCTTTGGAAGAATTCACCAATAAACACGAATAAGTCTGTTGGTTCTACAAAAGCCACTACACAGTTTCAAATTATGACATTTTGAAAGCAAGCTTTCCTTGTCATAATTTGAAACTGTGTAAAAACAAATCTGATGGCTCAGATTTGTTTTGAAATCAATGGCTTTTGCAAAAAAAAAAGCTCTTGCGAATCACAATAGAAATTTTTTTGACACATTTTTGTGTTTGCACAAAATACAGGCAATACAAAAGGCTGTGTTTGTTTTGAAAATTGTTGTGCGAAGGGCTTTAGTCCTGAGCTAATAAAAAAAATTGTAGCCGATACAATTAAAAACAAAATTATTAATAGCTACGGGCTTCAGCCCGTAGAAAAAGGAAGAAAATTTTATGTTTTTGGCAGAAAATTTGTCAAAATTTGTCTTCAAGTTAAGTGCTCTCATGAACAAATTTCATGACAAAAACACAAAAGGGAGATAATGATTAATCCTTTTGTATTGCTTAGCGCAACATATTCGTGTAAATTCGAGAATTAGTCACATCGTGATAAATTGGTGAGCAGTTACCTTTATCTTACAACGCTGAGTTTTTTATTAATCTGTGTGCCTCCCGGAATGTTGATATTTAAAATATACAGTCCTGACTGAAGGTGCTCAGTGTTAATTATAAATTGTTTTTGTGAAGTGTCAAATTCAAAGTGTTCAATGAGTTGTCCTGTTATTCCAAGAATATTGATAATTATTGTTCCCTGTGGGAGATGAGCGTTTAAATCAATGGTGACAAACTCAGATGCAGGATTTGGATAAACAGAAATCTGGTCTGAGGCTATTTCAGAAATGCTTTGAGCAGAGGCATTATAGTGCAGTGTAAAACCCTGAGCATTTCCTGTATGATTTGAGGATAAAATGACCATAATTTTACTTGTCCACACGTTGATGTCAGCTGGAATTTGATTTCCGGTAAATTCAGCAATGGTTGAGTTGTTTGCAAGGTTGGTAATTCTCACATAATCACTTGTATCAATGTCAAATTCTGAAAAATTAAGATGGAAAAACTCTGCATCAGGTGGTTCAATTCTCCATCGGCAAATATTCAGATTTTGATAGTTGTAAGGACCACTTCCATCAGTGATTGTTCCTGACATATCTGTAAGAGTTGTAATTCCTGAGCATGTTTTTACCTGTTGTGCTGTCCATGAAAACAAAAATCCACCAGCAACATCATTATTGTCTGACTGAAAATCAACAAACATGGTTTTGCCGGTTGAAACCACATCAGATGAGTGGGAGTTTCCTGTGATTTCAGCAAGCAGCGGAGCAGAAGAATTTGTTCCGTCATACACTCTCACAACATCGCCGGGCGAATGAAGGTCGAGTTTGATAACACTCAGTGTGATGTGTGATAATGTGTCATCGGGCATAATCAGCCATGAACATGCGCTGTTGTTAAGGTAATCATAAACTGGTCCGCTTCCGTCTTCGATTGTTCCGTCAATTGTTCTCAAAGTATCTGTGCCGGTGCAGTAATATGGATAGTTGGTGGCAGGCGTTCCATTGATAACTGCCTCATGCATGGTGGTAAAATCAGCTCCGCCAACCATAAGGTTGTCAATGTGAAAATAGCCATCCCACGAGCCACCCCATCCCCAGTTGAAATGGAAAAAAGTGGAATCCTGATATCCGTCACAAACAAAAGCGTGTCCTGATACATATTGTGAGTCGGCCCATCCGGCATAATACAATACAATGCCTCTGTCCAGATGGTCAATGAGCATTCCGTTCCAGTCAATGGTGGTTGTATCACGAAAATTATACTGTGTTGAATCGGTGTATCCGAAAAAAGTACTCATGGTATGTGCGGCTTTGTGATTCCACATGCCTGAGCCATTGGGTCCGTAGTTCATATCTACAGAAACACCTATATGGTAGAGCAGTTCAGCCACAGGATGATTGCTGCGGGTGAGCTTGAGGGGCATTTCATTCCAGCTGTATGTTGCGTTATCATAGTCAACAGTATGAACACCATACACCAGATATTCGCTTGTATAAGTTCCTGTTCCCGTGAGAGGATAGCGAAAATAGTTCATCACCTGTCCGATGGCTGTTGCCACACATCCGGCATAGGTTTTTTTGTCGGGACCGGAAGGATCAGGTGGACAGAACTCATTATAATATGTTCCCTGATTCCATTCAGTGGTGAGCATAGGTTGAACAATCCTTTCATTTTTTGCAGAAAAATAAATGAGGTGGTTGTTGTCGTATTCGCTCCATGCATCAGCAATTTTTGGGTGACGTTGGGGTTGTTTGAGAGAGTATGTGATTTTTTTCTCCTCATTTTCAAGCCACATATTGACAGCAGGGGCAGTGACAGGATATTCAAAGTTTCTGTCAAATCCGAATGCGATAACCGGAAACCATGTTTTGGCCGCTGAAATAATAACAAAACCTGCAGGTTTAAAATTCACGATGTGAAATATGTCAATACTGTTTGTTTTCACTGTTTTGACATCAAGAATCTGCAAATCAAGCAAGTCAGATTTTAAGTGAATGGGTGATTTCTCCACAATACATTTGTGTGCAATGAGTTCGGCCTCATGAGCAGAAATAAATTTTTGAGTTTGAGAAGATGATTGCAAAACAAAGAGTAAACTAATTACTGAGATAAGGATATGTTTCATTGGATTTAATTTTTTTGAAGTACAAATATACGATATTTGGGTAAATGTGGATTTTTTTATTAAATACTCACTACTGTCCGATAAAAAATAATTATTCCGGTTTACCTTGTTAATCCGCATAATAATGACAATGCTTCTTCAAGGAAGGTTGCTTTTTCTTTTTGCCACAAAAACACCAAAACACAGAATTAAAAACAGTTTTAATACTTTGCTGCTTTTTTTGTTATTGAGCCATTTTCATGATTAACAGTTACAAAATAAAAACCTGATAGCAAATGGCTTGTATCAAAAACAAAAAGGTTTGTATCAGTATTCCATACAGAAATTGTTCTTCCCGATATGTCAGATAGTATAATAGTTTTTTCTCCCTGATAATTGATTTCCACAAAAAGATTACTATGACAAGGGTTGGGAAAAACATTTGCAGAAAATATTTTCATTTCCTGATTTTTAATTCCGGTAGCAACCATGCTTCCTGCTTCAAGAAACAATGCTGAATCGTAACTGGAGTCCCCTGCATCTGCAATGCCAATAATCAGAAGATATGGTTCATAAGGAACCACTTCAATACTGGCCTCCATTACTGTTGTGAATCCATCAAAAACGAAAGTAGAGTCATTGCAATTGTCAATAAAAAAAGCACAGTTTATACATGGTCCGGATGAACAGGGATTGCTGGTATTGCCATTGTTAATGTTGTTTATTATCACAGGCGTATTTGTTCCCGGAATGAATGAAAAATACTCGTTTGAATAAACTCCTCCTGAAGGATTGGGTCCGCTAATATACAAGCCCATAACATCATTAAAGCTGGAATTTACCCATTGATGATATTCTTCTGAGGCAAAGACATAACTAAATCTCAGTGTGTCATAAAAAGGAATAAAAGAAATTTCAAGAACTGCAGCATCTTTAGATGTTGCCATGGCGAGCGAAGATAGTAATGAATATCCAGGTTGTCCCATATTTGAATCAGACAAATATACTGCTGGAGATCCGATTAAAGGTGAATTTAAATTTCCTGTTGATAATACAATGCCGCTTGATAACCCAAGACTTGATTGAACTACTCCTGTCTGAAACATCCCTATTGAATTTGTGTCTCCTATATAAACGACATTTGTAATCATTGCACCACCACCAAAAAGAACATTGTCAACATACCATTGAGGTGTTTGCCCTGTTGAGACTGATATTTGACCATGGGAAAAAATGCCTAAAACGGAAAATAATGAAAAATAGAGTATTTTGTTTTTCATAGGTGCATTTTTTAATTTTACAAAGATAAAGTTAAAATATTAAAATTAATTTTTTTTGCTTTTTATAAAAAAAACAACCAATAAATTAAAATCACAATGATGTTCATTCCCAGCAGTGAGCTTCCCAATGAGGCAAACAGCCACACAGACAATGTTGCGGTTTTGCGTTTCGCCATAATCCATGCAAGAATAATAAACACCATCATGCCGGCCATGAAGATAAGCGAGTACAATGGTTGAAAAATGGCAAACAATCCAAGTGCAATGCCTGTAAAAAATGCGTCAAAGCCATTTGTGAGGCTGAAAAGAAACAAAACTTTAGGGTGTGTTGTGTCAAAAGTCCAGTTGTTAGATTTGGTTTTGATGACAGAACGGTAGATTTTCATTCCGAGAAAAAAGAACAGGGCCATGCTGATCCAGTGCCCTGAAAAACTCATAAATCCAACAAGGATTTCTCCAAGCAGATATCCCAAAGAAATCATTATTGTATAAATCAGTGGAATAACCAGCAAATGTGCAGCAAAATGGGAATTCTTTTTCACAATACTTCCATACACCTGTCTGTACATGAGATAAAATACAGTGAGTCCCAGGCCTGCAATGCATAAAATAAATACAGCAATCATATTATTTTCTTATCAGTTGTACAATTTTTTCAAGCCACAAAGCATCAATCTGGCAGAAAGAATTTTTTTCACTGCTGTCAACGTCAAGGACAGCCCATACTAGTTTGGTTTCATCAAAAAGCGGAACAACAATTTCGCTGTTGGACCGGGAATCACACGCAATGTGTCCCGGAAATGCATGAACATCCGGAACAATAATGGTCTCTTCTTGTAAAGCTGATGCCCAGCACACACCATTGGGTTTAGGAAGAATCTGACATGCAAGAGGTCCCTGATATGGCCCAACCACCAGTTGTTCATCCCTGACAAAATAAAAACCACACCAGAAAAAATAATCCATTTTTGCATGTAATAACGCACAAATTGATGACATCGCTGAGATATGATCAGGGCTTTTTTCCAACAGAGGTTGTAATTGCTCAAAAATTCGACTGTATCTGCCTTCTTTCATATTTCCATTGTTGATATGTGATTTGCAAAAATACAATTTGTTTGTGAGTTTGTTCTGAAAAATGATAATTTCCAACTGCTCATTCATAATTGCAATGTATCCTTTATTTTTTACCAAATGATAAATAGTAATATTTATAATGTATATTATGTATATTTTTGAAAGACGTTAAATAATTAAACCCCCTTAAATATGAAAAGAGCAATTTTATTCTTAGCAGTTTTTGCATCAGTGTTTGCAGTGAAAGCACAGAATGTTGGTATCAGTGATGTGTTGTTTACTCCAAACACCAGATTGCATGTGAGAGGTACTTCAGGAACTAATGCAACGCTCACAGTTGAAAGAACAACTGCCACAACAAGTGCAATATTGTTAATTCCCGAAAGCAATTTAACAACATTTCAATCGCAGGCAACAGCCACCAGCACAACAGCCAGGGACATGCGTTTTAATGTTGGCACAACCGAGGCCATGCGGATAATTACCAGTGGCAATGTTGGAATTGGTACTGCAACTCCCGGCTCAAAACTTACAGTAATACGCACAACAGCAGCCACTGCATCAGAAACAACGGGTACATTTTCTGTTAATTGGGCAACTGCAACAACACATGCATATGCACTAAGCGCAAACGCAAGCAAAGGCTCTGCTGAAACATCAGGGCGCTCAACAGGAGTCTATGCAGTTGGTGGAAATGCAACAAACCAGTGGAATACAGGTGTTTCGGCCGTACTTATAGGCACAAATCAGGGGGCCGCAATTGTTGCAGGATCACATGCAGATTATATTACATACGGTTATGGTGGGTCTTTTCAACCGCAATATGTAAATCCGGCTGGTCAATGGGGAATTGTTTCATACAGCCCTGTGTATTTTCATCGCGATCATTATGTGATGGGGAATATGGGAGTGAACGTAGCAGCACCAACTTCAAGATTACACGTAAACGGCACAGTAAGACTTCAGGGGTTGGCAGCACCTGCAGGTGAAACAACTGCGCTTGTCATTGATGCAAATGGAAATGTGAAAGGCAGAACTTTGAATGCAGTTGCTTTCGACGGAGTTACTGTTAATGCATGGAATCTCACCGGTAATGCAGCATTGGCAACTAATTTCATAGGCACAACCAATGCGGTGGATTTTCGAATGTTTACAAATAACACTGAGAGAATGAGGATTACAAGTGCTGGGAATGTGGGGATAGGAATAACTGCTCCAACAGCATTACTGCATGTTGTTGGAAGAACAAATATTGTACATTCCACGTCTCCATCTCTGTATGTTCAGAATGATGCAAACAGCTTTGCCAATCTGGCGATACAGGTTTTTGGTCAAGGTTCACAAAGAGCCTTTATTGCCAGTAATGGCGGCGCCTTTTTCAACGGCAACGTGGGCATCGGCACAACGAATCCTACTTACAAGCTCCATGTCATTGGCCGTTTCAAGTCAGATGGTATCAATGAGACATCAGATGTGAGATTGAAAAAAAACATCGAGCCATTGCAAAATTCACTTGATAAGATATTGGCCATGCAGGGAGTGACTTATGAGTGGAACAAAGAAGGCATGGAAGAAGGCGTTCAGATTGGCTTGATAGCACAGGAAGTGGAGCAGATTCTGCCTGAGATTGTTGACACGGATTCAGAAGGATTTAAATCAATTCAGTATTCAGTGCTGGTTGCTGTCCTTATAGAGGGAATGAAAGAGCAGCAGGCAGAATATGATGCATTGTTGCTGAAAGTACAACAGCTTGAAAGTGATATGGCAACCATCAAGGCGATGATGGGGATTGGAGAGGTTGAAGGAGAGATTTCAGTTTCAAGATAGTATAAGGAGTATGTTTTATGAAAACACGAATATTGGTTTTATTCAGTGGAGTATGTTTTCTTTGCTGTATATCTTTTTCATTAAAAGGAGTAAACATTCCTTTTGGATTTTTACCGAACAAAGGTCAATTAATTTACGATGATGGCAGACTAGCAGAAGATGTGCTGTTTTACAATAATTTTGGATCTGTTCATGTATTGTTTAAAAAAGACCGAATTACATATCTTATCGAACGGTCTGATCCGGAATATCGTAAGCATTTTGATTATCTGGTAAATCACGACAAGGATTCAGCAAAACGATATGAGCTAACTCAATATGCATATTTCTACAGAGTTGATATGGTTTTTGAGAAAGCCCTTAATAATGCTGAAATCATTTGCAAAGAACCATCTTCACATGGTTTTAACTTTTATCAGGCCCATTGTCCCGAAGGCATAATGGATGTTCCTTCTTATGGAGTTTTGGAATATAAAAACATATGGAAGAACATTGATTTAATTTTTTATGCTCAAAATGGAGACATTAAATATGACATTGTAATAAACCCTGGAGCAAACCCTGCCGACATTGTGTTTTATTATGAAGGGGCTGAAAATATCAGATTAAATAATGGTGTTCTAACTGTTGAAACTCCAATTTTAACATGGTCTGAAAATATCCCAGTAAGCTATATTAAAAACGAAGGGGAAGAAAATGTGATAATCAATGTGAATTATCAAACAAAAGGGAATCATGTTTATTTTCAACTTCCTGAAGGAATTTCAGAGGATGAAACAATAATCATTGACCCGGCAATGTCATGGTCAACCTATTTTAATTTTAAACAGGATATGATTTGGGATACTGACGCACATGGCAGAGATGACAGAGTTATTTATATGACAAGAACAACAGATAATACAATCTCTGTTACACAGGCAGGTACAGGTGTTTATCTTCAGGTTAGCAGGGCTGGTGCTGCCGATTTGATATTTCTTATGTTTGACAATAATGGTGTATTATTATGGGCAACATTTTACGGTGGATCAGATGCAGAATATTTAAAAGGAGGAATTAGAATTGCACCATCCGGACAGATTTATGTTGTTGCAATGTCAATGAGTTCCAATTTTCCAACCCAAAGCCTCGCCGGCGCCTTTAATTTAACTACAAAAAATGAATATTTTGAAGACCTTGTTATCATGAGATTTAATAACAGCGGTGTCAGACAATGGTCAACGTTCTATGATATGGATTATTATGCGAGTAATGCAGGCATGGATGTTGGACCCAACGGAAATTTATTTATTACAGGATACTTTGAGCTGAGTTATCGATTTGCAGTAGGAATGCCGATGGTAAATCCAGCAG
Source organism: uncultured Bacteroidales bacterium (assembly GCA_964526285.1). Lineage (GTDB taxonomy): Bacteria > Bacteroidota > Bacteroidia > Bacteroidales > DTU049 > CAYMAZ01. The sequence goes on from CAZGIW010000004.1 coordinate 90,977, forward strand.
GAGGGGCATATTTTCAAAATGCAAAAAGTTCAGTAACAGGAGATATGGGTTTTGACCATGAGTCTTTTATGCTTGAATTCAACACAAACGGCGTTTTGGTTTGGTCCACCTATTTTGGATCAAACGGGCAGGAAAGATTAAAAAAAGTAAGAGTTACTCCTGATGGTTCAATTTTTTGCTTTGGCACAGCTCAAACAAAAGTTACTTCCAGTCCGTCAGCAACTCATCAACCGAAATTATTGACTGCAGGACAATACTATGATAATGTGATTACTGGTCTTCCGGAAAAGTTGTATATGGTAAAATTTGGTCCTGACAGGAGCTGGAAATGGGCTTCATTGTATGGAGGAACTGTTGGCAATGGCAATCACCCTCCTGGTGACAAATTGAATATTTGTGTTGATTCTCAAAATAATGTGTATTTTGTTGGAGGCACAAGAATGACAAACTTTCCACTCTTCAACCCTGGGGGAGGTGCATATTTTGATAATACTTTTAATGGGAGCTCCAGTTGGGACTCAAATATGTATATTTTAAAGTTTGCAAATACAACGCAGCGACTGTGGGCAACATATTATGGAGGCGCAGGGTGGCATTCCCGTCCCGGTTGTGCTGTGTGCAGTCTTGATAACTTGTATGTTACTTCTGCTACAAATGCAACAGACCATCCTGTTCTCAATAAACCAGGTTCTTACTATCAGGCAACAAGTGCAGGCGGCAAAGACGGTCACATGGGCGAATTTTCTTCTGCCGGAGTTTTAACATGGAGTACATATGTTGGAGGTTTTTATACAGATGAAGAATTGAATTGTCTTGCAGCATTAGATGGCCCCTGTGGCGGACAGGTCTTTGCTTTTGGAAGAACAGGTGGTAATACGTCAACTTGTGCTTCAAGCTGGCCTATCGTTGATCCGGGTGGTGGAGCTCATATACAAACTTTTCCTTGTGTTGATTATTATCAGGTTGCCATTTCAAAATTTGATGCAAGCCCGGCTTCAGGTCCTCCCGGCATTTGGACATGGCTTGGCGGAATCAATGATGACTGGTTTGAACCCTGCAACTGGGATAAAAGAACTGTGCCTGTAAGTACCTCGAATGTTCTGATTCCCGGACCTACACCTCATCAACCCAGAATTTTTGGTGCAATGGGACATTGCAACACTATTGAAGTGGTTTCAACCAGTGGAGCAAACTTGACTGTTGACATCATTAACGGCGGAAGCCTGCAGGTGCATCAATAAAACAATAAAATATCATGAATCGAATTTTTTCTTCTTTTCTTTTTATTGTGATTGTGTTTCCGTTTTCTTTGTGTTCGCAAACCTTCAATTGGGCACAGCTTGCCAAAAGAAATTCAGATAACAACGGAATATACAGCCATGATGTTTGTATTGATAATAATAGAAACGTAATTTCTGCAGGATATTTCACATGTCTGTCAACAGATCAGATAGTTTTTGATTCACAATCATTTACTGGATTTCAGACAACTTCATTTTTGTATCACGGTTATTTGGCAAAATACGATAACAATGGTGTTATACAGTGGGCCAGAAGGATTGGAAATTCTTCTGGAGAAGCTCAGGTTAGGGGTGTTACTGCAGATGGCAGTGGAAATATCTATGTAAGTGGTTACCTTACTCAAACCTGTCGATTTGGTTGCCCACAGACAGGAAGTTGTGCAGGTTTAGGTACTGCTGTTACTTCATTAGGCTCTGGTGATGGTTTTTTTGCTAAATATGATGCAGCAGGTAATTTCCTATGGGTAAAAACAATGCGGGGCACAGGAAATATAAGGGCAGAAAGAGCCAGATTCAGTTCAAATTCAAACTCAGTTTATGTTAGTGGTCGTTTTACCGGCACAGCAGCTTTTGGAGAGGGTGGTGCGCAGGTTAATCTAACTTCATCAGGTTCAGGAGAAGATGTTTTTATTGCAAAATATAATCTAAACGGTGATTTATTGTGGGTTAGACAGGGTTCGTGTACACAATGGTCTTATGCTTCATCAATGACTGTTGATCAAAACGATAATGTTTATGTTGGTGGTCATTTTCGGGAACAGATTGTTTTTGGAGCAGTCACTTTAACAGGAGTTGGAGGTTCTTTTCAAATTAATCCCTATGTTGTGAAATATAATGGCAGCGGGACAGTACAGTGGGCAAGATCTTATGCTTCAACAACCAATGTGGATGTGACCGGAATCGCTGTTGATCAATCAATGAATGTGTATTTTGGAGGTGGCTTTTATGATCAGCTTACAATTGGCTCAACAACCCATGTGTCAGATTATGGAAACACAGTCTCCTATATGGCAAAACTGAACTCGTCAGGAAATGTGGTCTGGTCAAAAAAAACGGGCACCAGGCCAAATTCTACCGGTTGGTCAACACTTAACGCAATGACAGTAAATGCTCAGGGAGATATTTATGCCTTTGGGTTATATGTTAACGATTGCACATTTGACGGAAATGTGGTCTCTGATTATGGAACTAACAGTTATAACGTATGGCTTTCAACATGGGATACCAATGGTAATCTCATGTGCATAACAAGAGCAGCAGGAACCCGGGAAGATTATGCAAAAGGAATTGTTGTGGATTCTGATGGAGTTTCATATCAGGCCGGAGATTCATTTGGATGGCCTGCAGGAACATACAACTGCAATTGGGGAACACATACACTTTATCCAGTAAGAACTTCCATTGTTACATCAAAAACATCATGGGCGCCTGTGACTGCAGGACCAATTTCAGGACCAACCGAGGTTTGTGACAGCGAAAGCGGAGTTGTTTTCACAGTTCCAAATATTCTGGGGGCAACTTTTACATGGACTGTTCCATCAGGAGCTACAATTACTTCAGGACAAGGCACAAACAGCATTACTGTTACGTTTGGATCAACCGGAGGACAAGTGTGTGTATCTGCTCTCGGTGTTTGTGTTCATGGACCGCAAACTTGCATATCCGTTACTATTCCTTCACCCGGAGGAACTGGATTGTGGACATGGACAGGTACATACAGTACTGATTGGTTTAATGCCTGCAACTGGGACAAAAAAACAGTGCCCACTTTTCAGGCCGATGTGTTAATCCCCGGAGCAACACCTTTCCAACCAACAATTACTGGCGCTATGGGACATTGCAACACTATTGAAATCAACTCAACCAACGGCGCAGTGTTAACCATTCAGCAAACTTTAGGCGGAAGCCTGCAAGTGCATCAGTAATTTTGATATCTTTACAATTGTAAAAATTAATAAAAATGTATATGAAAAAGGTTCTATTTTATTTCACGGTTTTTTTGATCGTATGTATGACCCATTCTGCTAAAGCTCAGTTTATACATAACAATGGTCAGGTACTCGATGTGAATGAAGACTTCAAGCCAGGAGTTCTGTATTATTATGGAATCAATGGTGACGCAATGTATTTTGAACAAAACCGTATTGTATGTGTGTTTTCAAAACATGATGTGTTTGATTACTCAATTTACGAAGGGAATCAGGAAGCAAAAGACAGCATCTATAAAACCCTCGGAAGGCATACGCAAAGAATTGATATTGAGTTTTTAAATTCAAATCCACAAGTAGAGGTTCTTTCTGGTGATGAATTGCCTTATTACACAAACTTTTACCTAAACAAAAGAGAAAATATTCAAAATGTAAAATCCTATTCGTCAATTGTTTATAAGAATGTGTGGGAACATATTGATATGGTGTTTTATCAGTCAGAAGGTGGAGTTAAGTATGATATAGTTTTACATGAAGAAGCTGATATCAATGATATACAAATCAGATACAATGGTGCTTCGGGCATTGAAATAAACAACAATACACTGAAAATCAAAACATTATATCGTGATATTGTTGAGGATATACCTCTGGCTTTTATCAATGGAGATGAAAATGAAACTGTTGATGTAAGTTATATTGTTGAGGGAGATATTGTGCGTTTTTCAACAGATGCTAAGAGCTATCAAACACTGACAATTGATCCTGTATTGGTTTGGGCTACGTATTTTGAAACTGCAACATCTGATGGCAGTATTGATTACGACCATAATATCGCTGATGTTGATGGGAATTTATTTATATGGGGTGTTGCATGGAATACTGCCAATGATTATCCTGTGGTTAATCCGGGGGGTGGCGCTTACATTATGAATCATGTGAGCAACAACGGGTATCTTGCTAAGTTCAATCACAATCGTGAATTGGTGTGGGCAACATATGCCGGCGGTAGCACAGATATTGACTGGTCGCTGGGAACTGGCGTAATGGCTGTGTATGGAACTACGCTTCATATTGTCGGCGATCAGTGGTCATCCAATGCCCCCAAGCTCAATGGTGGCGGATTCTATTATGATATTTCATCAACCAGACCATTTTGGTTGAGATTTAATAAAGATACAGGGGTAATGCTTCATGCTTCAAATATTGGTGGTCATACATCTTCTTATCCCAGTATATCAATTAGCAGCACAGGGCTTGTTTCAATAATTATGTCAACTTATGATTTTGCTGTGGTTCATGTTGTGAATCGTGCAGGTGCCTATAATCAGGCAACCAATGCTGGATATGTTGATTTATTCTTTTATTTGTTTAACAGCAGCTACACACAAATCTGGGGCACATGGCTGGGCGGACCCGGGACACAACAATCGGCCAATGCCACATTTGACTCAAACAACAATATTTTCTTTGTTGCCGAAACCACATGGCTCACAGGAAGTGATGCCACTACAGAAAAACTTGTTAATCCGGGTGGCGGGGCTTATTATCAAACCACATACGATGCAATAAATCTGATGCTGGGAAAATTCACTTCAGCAGGTGTTCTCTACTGGCACACCATGTATGGTGGCAATAGCCGTGATGGCACAAGGGGCAGCTTTGGAAACGGAAGCAGGGTGTATACCCACCCAACCACAAACGAACTTCTTGTTACAGCAGGAACTCAAAGTACAAATCTGCCCTTGCAGGTTTTAACCGGAGCTTATAATCTTACTTGTCCGTCATACATTACAGGCTCAGGTAGCACTTGTAGTCTTATTGGTAGTTTGATACTCAAGTTTAGTAATAACGGTGTAAGACAATGGGCAACATACTGGGGTGATGGATCAGGTGGTTGCAATCTGCTTTATAATGCACATTTTACAGATTGCGACAAATTTATTCTCGGAGCAAGATCAAGCTCACCATCAATATCTTATCCCGGATATTACAATCAGACAACAGGGCAACAGGCATATTTGATGCAACTGAATGCATCAACGTATGCTGCTGAGTGGGCATCGAAAATTGGCATTAATACCGGTGTCCCAAAAATTGCGTATACTCCTTATCAAACAAGACTTTATCTTTCTTCTGTTACTTCAAGTCAGCTGGAAACAACTGTTGATCCAGGAGGTGGCGCATTTTATGATGACTCTTTTACAGGTCCTCACTGGGGAGCATACTATATTACTGAGTTTAATATTGTTCCTCCCCCTGTTTTGGGAGACACAACTATTTGTGCAGGAACAAGTGTGACTATCAATGTAACCGGTGGTATTGGTGGAAATTATGAATGGTACACATCTGCTTCCGGTGGTACCCCATTTCACACAGGGTCGTCTTATACAACGCCCGTACTAAACAACACAGTTACATATTATGTTTCATCATCTGATGGAACTTGTATCAGCGACAGAACTCCAATTACAATTACTGTTGTTCCCGGACCAAGTTTGTCTATTAATCCTTCTTCTGCTTCTATTTGTGACGGAGAATCAATTTCATTTACAGTAAGTGGTGCCACTACTTATCAGTGGAGTCATAGTTTGGGATCCGGATCAACTCAAAACGTAAGTCCCTCTTCAACGACTACTTATACTGTTACAGGATCTGACGGAGGATGCAGTTCGACTGCACAAATTACAATCAACGTGTCTCCCGGTTACGACGCCACCATCAATCCCGTTTCTCCCGTTTGTGCCAATGCGGCTCCCTTCAATTTCACAGCAGCCGACCCCGGCGGCACATGGAGCGGCACAGGGATTACTAATACCACCAACGGAACATTTAATCCCTCGACAGCAGGTCCCGGAACATACACAATCACTTACGGTATTCCCGGCCCATGCGGTGATACAGCAACAACTCAAATCACAGTGCATGCACTTCCCACAGTGACACTCAATGCTTCTTCCACAGCAATTTGTGAAGGCGAAGATGTTACTCTTACTGCAGGTGGTGGCAATTCATATGTGTGGAGCCCATCAGGAAGTGGGACTTCGCATGTGGTTTCTCCAACAACCACAACCACATGGAATGTGACTGGAACAGATGCAAACAACTGTAGTAATACAGCACAAGTAACCATCAACGTTTCGT
>CAZGIW010000005.1:0-34212 GCA_964526285.1 uncultured Bacteroidales bacterium
GAGTTTATTTACAGGCACATGTGTTTTTGATCTTTGTAAGAAGGACAAGTCAGGAGATTATAAAACTTTCTTTATCTTTGCCATATAGGTATAAAAATGAAAATCCTTACCTTTGCTAAGGGAAAAAATATCTTCACCGCAAAAAAAAATATTACAAATGAGAAACAGAGTATTGCAATTGTTTGTTCTTTTTATTTTATGTCTGGCCAATCTCTTTGCGGTTGCACAATCATATGAAACAGAAAAGTTCATTATTCAGAAAAGTCATTCTTATTTTCCCGATTTTAAAGAAGCAGATTTTTATCCAATGCTTTATAATTTGGAAGCACCCGTTCCGGACGGAAATTCTGCAAGGTCTTTTCTCATGCGGCAAAAAATTCTGTCAAGAGAGCTGTTTCTTGAAGGAAAATTCAGCCATATCAAAGTGCATAGCCGTTCAATGAAAAGTGTTCCTGTGCCAACAACAGGTCTCGAATTTACACCTTCGCAGAAAGTTGGACAAAACATGGCGCCCATCAGTGCCGGAATACCAAGTGACAATACAATGGCTGTATCAGACGGAGGAATAATTCTGATTGCAATGAATTCTTTTATCTATGCCTGGGATATTGAAGGCGATTCGGCCTTGTTTCCCAATTACAGAATCGGACTGAGCACAATTGCAGGCGGAAGTCCGCTCACCACGTATTATGACCCAAAAGTGTATTACGATCCTGATACCGACCGCTTTGTTCTGGCTTTTCTTCGCGGATTTACACCGGGCACCAGTCAGGTCTTTCTCTGTTTTAGTCAAACCAACAATCCGCTTGACGGATGGCATGTGTATTCGCTTCCCGGAAATCCTCTGGATAACAACAGATGGACTGATTTTCCATGTATTGCACTCACAGACAAGTATGTATATTTCACAGCAAATCTCATCATTCCCGATGTGAGCTGGCAGGAAGGGTTTGACGGATCCATTATCTGGAGGTCTGACAAACATCAGGGATATGCAGGTGATGATATTCAGGCAACTTTGTTTTATGATATTAAGTTCAATGACCGCTTAATCAGGAATCTGAACCCAGTTCAGGGTGCCGATGGAATAGCAGACCAGATGGTTTTGTTATCAAACAGAAATTTTGACATAATCAATGACACAATATTTTTTGTCAAAGTTGATGGAGATACAGTGCTCGATATTCATGCCCTGCGTTCGGATATTCCTTATGGTGTTCCTCCCAACGGAAGACAGGTGGACACTGATCCCTCAAGTCCCGAATATGGACTTCAAACAAATGATGCAAGAGTTCTTGGAGCCATAAAATTTTCTGATCAGATCCAGTTTGTGTCAAACACAATAGACCCGGAAACAGGATATAGTGCTGTATATCATGGCATAATAACTGAATATGATTATGAGCCACAGTTGACAGCACGAATTATTGGCGATACGGTGATGGATTTTGCTTACCCGAATCTTGCCTGGTCAGGAAATGAAGAGTGTGACAGGGATGTGATTATTGTGTTCAATATGACTTCATTTGTTCATTTTCCGGGAGTGGCAGCAGTATATATGAACAATGAAGGGAATTATTCACCGGTGAAAATAATTAAGGAAGGCTATAATTATGTTCACAGATTATCAGGGAGCTATCAAAGGTGGGGCGATTATACTGGCATTCAGAGAAAATACAATGATCAGGGAAGAGTGTTTGCATTTGGATTTCTTGCACTTGCTGACAAAAAAAACGGGGGACATTGTGTTGAATTGCTGAGTCCCGATTCAACTTCTTTCAGATTTGATTTTATGCTCACAGCAAAGGGTGTGTGTGAAAACCTGATAGAAGCATATGTTTTTAATGGAACTCCCCCATATGAGTATTCATGGAACGGAAATGAATTTGAAGCCACATCATATATGGACAATGTATGTGGTGGAGATACAGTAAGACTTGAAATCATTGATTCAAAATCATGCTCAGCACAAAAAACATATGTGATTCCCTTCACAGATTTGCCTGACGATGCAGGTATTTATCCTAATCCTGCATCTGATTTGGTAGCTGTTCAGTTTCATATGGAAAACGAAGGAATCATAAGAGTAGAACTTTATAATGCCGAAGGAAAACAAATTGCTGTTTTGCTTGAAGCGCATGCAAAAAAGGGGTTAAATGAGTTTATCTTTTCAGCACAATCACTTACCGGGGGGTTTTATTCGGTGGTTATTTCAACTGAAAGCAGTATTATAGCCACTCACAAACTGATTAAAACACCTTGATTTGACACAAAAGTTTCCATATCACAAAAAATATCTAAATTCGTAGCAATTTTTAAAAACCACAATAACTATGAAAAAAGTAATTTTATTCTCAGTTGTCATTGCACTTTTGATTAGTGCATGTAAAAACAAACCTGAACCAACAGAATCGCCTGAAGAAACAGATTATCAGGAATTGTTAAATCAGTATGCTGAAGTCACACTTGAAGCGGACATCAGTCATTTATCTGATAATGAAAAGGAGTTGCTGAAAATTATGTTCGAGATAGCCGATATCATGGATGAACTGTTTTGGATTCAGGCATATGGAGACAAAGCCGAACTGATTGAAAAGATTGAAGATGAGAATGCACTTGCATTTGCCATGATACAATATGGCCCATGGGACAGGCTGAATGATTTAGCTCCCTTCATTGAAGGTTTTGATGCAAAGCCTGAAGGTGCAAACTTTTATCCTGCTGACATGACAAAAGAAGAATTTGAAGCATGGGATAATCCAGACAAGGCAAGTCAATATACAATGATTAGAAGGGATGAAAGCGGACAATTGCAGGCAATCTGGTATAAGGATTTTTTCTCAGAGCAAATTTCAAAAGTTGTTGAATTGATGAATAAAGCTGCAGAGCTGGCTGATGATCCCGGGTTGAAAAACTATTTACTTAAAAGAGCAGAGGCATTTCTGACAGATGATTATTTTGAAAGTGACATGGCATGGATGGACATGAAAACATCAAATATTGATTTTGTTGTTGGTCCCATTGAGAATTATGAGGACAGGCTTTTTGGATATAAGGCTGCTTATGAGACGTTTATTTTGATAAAAGACCTTGAGTGGAGTGCAAAGCTTGAAAAATTTGCAGGCATGTTGCCTGAACTTCAGAAAGGATTGCCTGTGGATGAAAAATATAAAAAAGATGTGCCCGGCGCGGATAGTGATATGAATGTATATCAGGCTGTGTATTATGCAGGAGACTGTAATGCCGGAAGTAAATCAATTGCAATTAATTTGCCCAATGACGAACGTGTTCATGTTCAGAAGGGAAGCAGAAAATTGCAATTAAAAAATTCAATGCAGGCAAAATTTGATAAGATTTTGGTTCCAATTTCAGATATTCTGATTGCAGAGGAGCAGCGTAAGCACATAAAATTTGATGCATTTTTTGAAAATGTGATGTTTCATGAAGTGGCTCACGGAATGGGAGTTAAAAATGTTGTTGGAACAGATATTACTGTTCGTGCTGCTCTGAAAGAGGCCTATTCCCCAATTGAAGAGGCGAAAGCAGATATCATGGGTTTGTATCTTGTTTACAAGCTTTATGAGATGGGAGAGCTTACCAGCGGAGAAGTAATGGATAATTTTGTTACATTTGTTGCCGGAATTTTTCGTTCTGTTAGGTTTGGTGCTGCCAGTTCACACGGTAAAGCAAATATGATGCGTTTTAACTTCTTTATGGATAAAGGAGCAATTGAGCGTCGTGACGACGGAACTTATTTTGTGCATTTTGACAAAATGGTCGATGCCATGATTCTGTCTGTGCAACAAATTATTACAATTCAGGGTGATGGAGATTATGACAAAGCCGTAAAACTTGTTGAAAATGATGGAGTTATTCGCGAACAGCTCCAGGAAGACCTGGACCGTATAACAGAACAAAAAATCCCTGTAGATATTGTTTTCAAAAAAGGACCTTCTTATTTGGGACTGTAAATTAATACCATAAGGCACGGCATTGACTTTGTTAATGCCAGTGCTTTTTTCTTTGTTTCACATAAAATATTATCACTTTGAAAAAATTTGTTACTGGTTTGTTGTTCTTTAGCATTGCCCTTGTTTTATTGGGGCAGTGGCAACCTGATGATCCTGCAAAAAAGGAAATTTATAGCCGTTTATATGGCATTGTTGAATATCTTGCTGCCGATTCACTTGAGGGAAGAGAGTCTGGCACTAAGGGAGAAATTCTGGCTCGTGATTTTATTGTCAATCAATTTAAAGAAATTGGTGTTGATTCATATTTTCCCGATGGTTCTTATTATAAAGAATTCAGCTTTTCTTCTTCTCACAAGTATAGCCCTGAATCACGAATTAGTATTGGAAAAACATCCTATTTTATTGAAAATGATTTTACTGTAGTGTCATATTTCGGAAGATTTTCATCTAAATCGAAAACACAATATGTGGGCAATGGGCTTGTTATTCCTGAAGAAGGAATTGATGATTATCAGATTTTTGAAGTCAAGGACTTGAAAGATAAAGTGTTTCTTATTGATGTGGCATTCCCCAAATCATATTCTTTTATCACTGAAGATAATTACTATCAAATTGTTCAGGAAATCATTTACACGGCGATTCAGAAAGGTGCTGCAATAATCATTTTGTATCAAAGTCATGAAAAAGGGATTTGTTTTCACCGAAACTCCTTTTTTCAAAATTCAAGAAAAGGCATTCCTGTGTTTTTTGCAGAGGGAAATTTCAGAAAACAAATGATGAAAGGTGGAGAAGAGGAGCTTGTTTTTCAGATACTATCCAACAGAGACCCTCTGACAAGCTATAACGTGGCTGCAGTGATTAATAACAATGCGCCAACAACAATTGTCATTGGAGGTCATTATGATCATCTTGGCTATGGAAGTTTTAATTCCCGGCATGTGGGGCCACCCATGTTGCATCCTGGAGCAGATGATAATGCCAGCGGTATTGCAGTCATGCTTGAAATTGCACGTTATGTGAAATCCGCAGGTCTTAACAACCACAATTATGTGTTTGCAGCTTTTGGTGCTGAAGAGAAAGGCTTGATAGGGAGCAAGGCTTTTGTTGAAGATTCCATATGCAACATTGACAATGTTATTGCAATGATTAATCTTGATATGGTGGGAAGACTTGATTCTGCATCGCGCAAACTCAATGTTTTGGGGACAGGTTCTTCTGCAAAATGGGATTCACTGCTCAATGTTGCATTCAATCCCAATATTGATCTCAACAGAAATCCATCAGGTACCGGAGGTTCTGATCAAATGTATTTTTTTATGAAAGATATTCCTGTGTTGTTTTTTATAACCGGAATTCATAGAGATTATCACACCCCTTCAGATGTTCTGGAAAAAGTAAACTTTAGCGGAATGCTTGATATAACAGTGTTTGTTACGAATTTACTGCATCATCTGAACAATGTATCTCACTTGCCCTTTGTTGAAGGAGAAAATAAAGAGCAGCTTGTGGATAGGTCGTACACAAGAGGTGTCACACTTGGTGTCATTCCTGATCACACATTCGGAGGGAAAGGCATGCGAATTGATGATGTTTTTCCCGGACGAAATGCTGATATGGCCGGAATCAAAACCGGTGATATTATTGTAGCCATTGACCAGCATGAAGTTAGTGATCTCACAACATATATGAAAGCCTTATCCAATTTTGGAGCTGGCGCCAGTGCCGATGTGAAAATTATCAGAGGAACTGAAGAATTTGTGATTAAAGTAACGTTTTAATTTATATAAAAATGAAGAAAATTGGGGTTATTGGTGGTGGTAGTTGGGCTACAGCTCTTGTTAAGGTTCTGACAAACAAAACTACAGTCAACTGGTGGATAAGAAAGCCAGATACTGTGACTTTTATAAAAACATATCATCACAATCCCGATTATCTTAGCTATGTGCATCTGAATCCAGAACAGATAAACCTTAGTAATGATTTCAGTAAAGTAATCCGCGATTCAGATATCATACTTTGGGCAATTCCCGCTGCTTTTCTGCATCAGACAATTTCTGAATTTGATTTGTCAGAATTAAAATCCAAACTGCATGTTTCTGCCATAAAGGGTATTGTCCCTGAATTTACAAGTCCAGTTACAGAATATCTGCATTCTCAGTATAATATTCCCTTTAAGAATTTTGCCATGATTGCAGGACCTTGTCATGCAGAGGAAGTGGCAATGGAAAAACTTTCGGTACTGACAGTGGCAACCACAAATAGTGAACTTAGCTTGTTGCTTTCACAACTTCTCACATGCAGATATATGAAAGTCAATTTGCTCAATGACCTCAGAGGGGTTGAATATGCTGCAATTTTGAAAAATATTTTTGCTGTTGCTGCTGGTATTTGCAGTGGACTGGGGTACGGTGATAATTTTATATCAATCCTCACAGTGAATGCTATTGCTGAAACCAAACGATTTTTAGATGCCATATGCCCAACAAAAAGAACAGTGATAGATTCTGCTTATACAGGGGATATCATTGTCACTTCTTATTCTCAGTTTAGCCGTAACAGAGTGTTCGGAACTTTGATAGGAAAAGGATACTCCGTTCAGTATTCAATGATTGAAATGAAAATGGTGGCAGAAGGCTATTATGCTGTCAAAGGAATTAAAGAAATCAACAGGGAGGTTCAGGTTGATCTTCCAATTATTGATGCTGTTTATAATATTTTATACGAACAGATTTCTCCTGTCATTGAAATGAAATTGCTGGCGGAACGTTTGTCCTGATCTATGAAAAAAAAGAAACACTGGATTTTTTATTTTCTCAAGTTCCTGTATTATATTGCAGGTATTGCTGTTTTGTTAGTGTTCTCATATGTTATCATTGTTTATGTGATTTCTTTTACACACCGAAATAATCCAAAGGTTATGGAAGAGGTGGTACATACTGTGCCTTCAGCTTCTCTTGATGTGTTTTTTATGGACGATATTGAGGTATTTGTCAGAATCTTTTCGTGGAATATTGAGGGTGCAATTATTCCTGCCTCAGCTGATAATTATCGCGTGGGTGGAACAATGACCAGACCTGAAAAGGAAACCTATCAGGATGCAATACAGGGAGTGATTGATATTGCTGGTCAGTATGCATTTGCTGATATTTTATTGTTTCAAACTGTAGATACTTCGTCTGGCAGATCGTTTTATATCAACCAACATGAAATGATTGCTTCGGTTTTACCTGAACACGGACATGGTTTTTCTCTCAACAATTTTTCTCCATTTGTGGCCTGGCCTGTTTTTACTCCCGAAGGAAAAATTGAAAGCGGAATCAGTATGTTTAGCAAACTTCCCTTTGAAAATTTCTCCCGTGTTGCTTTACCCCAGGTATATCTGCCTGTTTATGACCCATTTACATCCACACCCTGTTTTCAATATGCACGGTTTTCTCTGAGAAACGGAACTTATTTGGTGGTACTTAATATTAGTAATTCCATTTTTGAAATGCATCCTCAGCATCGGCTCACTCAAATGCTCCTCATAAAAAGCTTGATGCTTGATGAATATCAAAGAGGAAATTTTGTTGTTGCAGGTGGTTCATGGTATCTGTGTCCTGTGGGATATAAACTTGCCGGTTTTGAAACAGGACATAAAGGGAGTATTTTTTCCTCTTATATGGACAAAGACTTCTTTCCTTATGGCTGGCAATATGCCTTTGACAATCAGTCTCCGGGCTACAGATGGGCTGACACAACCTATCTCAATGAACAGTCAAAAGTTTCCATTGTTGATTATTTTATTGTTTCGCCAAATGTTGAAATTCATAACTGTAAAACATTGAATCAGGATTTTCTTCATTCCAATCATAATCCTTTAATGCTTGAAATATACATCCCTCTCAGAGAAGAACTTCCTGAAGAAGTGAAAGAAGAAGAGTAGAGCTTGAATATTATCTTGGGCAGTGATGTTTAGTGTGCTTCGTATAATTGCTTTATGGCTTCTCTTCCTGTATCGCCCATATTTTCTGACAAATCATTAACATAGTAATCAATATGTTTTTTGATAACAGCGGGGTGTTCATTACGTGCATGTTCTTTAATCCAGGGAAATACTTCATCATAATGCACGGTTGCATATTGAATGCTTTCTGAGATTATTATGTTAAGCAACTGTTGTGTATTTGTGTCAAGAGATTGATGGGCAATAAAAACGCCAAGGGGAACCGGTAGCCCTGTGTCATTTTTCCATTCAAGCCCCAAATCACTAACACACTCAAAACCATGTTCCCAAAAGGTAAACCGGTCTTCATGAATCACCACTCCTGCATCAATTCTTTCAGATGCAAGTAAACCAAAAATGTCAGAGAATAAAACAAATTGGGTATTGCAGGGTTTCTTGTAGTATCTTTTAAACAGAGCATAAGCTGATGTCAGTTCTCCGGGTATTGCAATGATACTGTTCTCATTCAGTTGGGTTTCTTTACGTGATATGAGAAGAGGGCCACCCTCCAGCCCGAATGCTGCACCTGAATCCAGCAGGCTGTATGCAGATTTCACAAGTGGCAGAATAGCTGCACTTGCTTTGGTTATATCAGTTTCCTTGTTAAGGGCAGCCTGATTTAGTTTTTCAATATCCTGAATGACAAACTCAAACTCAAGTCCGTGAAGATTAATTTTTTTATGCACTATTGCATACATTATATATGTGTCGTTGGGACAGGGAGAAAACGCAAACTTTAGTTTCTTCATTTGTAACAGGAAAATATTTGAACAAAACTACAACAAATTTTTTCAGAAAAAAAAGAGTTGCTTATGGGCAACTCTTTTTTTAACAGAGGGACTGTTTTTTTACTAAACTTAAAGTTTGATCTTATCTGTGGCAGCAGCCTTTTGAAGATTTGGTTGCTCCGGTTGCAGATTTGTTATGCCCCTGGCAGCCTTCAGATTTTTTTTCACCGTGTTGGTGATGTTGACAATCATGTGTTTTGCCTTCAGCTTTCTTGCCCTGACAGCCTTCATGATTTTTGTCACCATGCTGATGCCCTTTGCACCCTTCTGCTTTTTTTCCGTCTTTGCAGCATCCTTCTGCTTTCTTTCCGTCTTTACAACATTCTTTTTGGTGCTGTTGTCCCTTGCAGCATGGAGTAGCTGTAGCTTCACCACTTTTGGTTTGATTGTTTGCGTTGACTGCAGATTTTTCAATGGGGACAATTGTTGCATTGTCAACTTTTTGAGGGGCTGCCTTTGATGATTCACCCTGTGTTTGTCCGAAGACAACAAACTGTTGAACCATTATGAGTGCAAATACAATTGCGATTGTTTGGATTTTTGTTTTCATATTAGTTTGATTATTTGGTTTCGAATTTTTTATATTCTCCTTTTTTATGAGGCGTTTGTTTGTTTTTTGGTTTATGTTTTTGTCTGTTTCGTTGGTGTTGCTTTTCAATAAAAATTTCATATTGTTCAGGACTGAGTATTTCTTTTACTCCCAGAATAAAATCAATATGAATTTTTTCAATTTGAATTTTCAAATTTCCGATTTTTTCCACATGCTCATAAATTTGTGATTGGTTTTCCCCTTCTTTTAACAAAAGATGTAAAGATGATTTGTATTGTTTCAAGCTGTCCACCAATGGAGCTGTTTGTTCTTTCTTCTTGGTTTTCAGTTCTGAAAACTTTACTTCCTGTTCGGCAGAAAGTTCCATTTTTTTATTGTCAGGGTTTTGTCTGCCTTCATATTTTCTGGTTTCAGTTTGACCTGAAGCAAGCATGTGAGTGATTCCCAAAAACAGAACTAATATTGCAATTTTTTTTAACATTTGAATATCTCCTTTACTCGTCTTTATGTATATATCTTTTGGTTTTTTTGTCTTTGTGTTTATGTTTTTGATGAGACATATGGCAGCCGCAGACTTCACGGAAGTTATCAACAAGTTTGCCAAACTGCTGAGGGTTGAGCAAGAGTTTCATTTTCATAAAATAATCAATTGTTTCTCTGTGAATTTGAGATTCAATTTGACCAATTGAATCGGCATAGAGATAGAGATTATCGGCAGATAACTCAGTCTCGGCAGCAATAGCGTCAATCATTTTGTTGCGTGTTGATTTTACCTCCTGAAACATTTTTTCAATAGTATTCTTGTGTTCGTCTCTCAGTTTAAAAAATTCAGTTTCCTGATTTTCATCAAGCTGAAGTTCACGCATAAAGCATTGGTGTTTTTCTTTATATTTATATTTTTTGTTTTGATCAGGTTCGGTATTTTCATTTCGTGGAAACAAGAAGAATGTGACCATCATTGATATATTTATCAATAACAAAACAAACAGAAGGATAAGGATTAGATTTTTTCCTTTATTGGTTTCCATTTTCCTGATATTTTTGATTGTCAAAAAAGCGAATCATATAATCATCTGAAGTCTCAGCCATATATATGTCCTCGAGGGTTTGTGAGTTTGTATCAGAATAGTTGTTGTTGGTAATATTGTAGTTATTATTGAGTAAAAACCCCAGAATGACTCCAATAAAAAGAGCTGCGATTGATGCAGAAATAATTTTTGTTTTACCAAATAAAACAGAAACAACCCATTGAGAAATTGTTTGTTCTGGTTGTGCAGAACTAATTTTTGCAAGTGTTTTTTCTGTGAAGAAAAACGAAACTTCGGGGTTTACATTTTTGAGTTGATCCAATACAGCAACAGTTTTTGCAGTTGAGTTGAATAGTCCCAAACAATGTTGACATTCCTGCAGGTGTTTGTCAACTTCTGAATGAAGTTTATCATCAAGAAGTTTTTCGTGATACTTGAATGAAAGAGATTGAATGTTTTTACAATTCATTTTTTGACTGTTTGCTTTTTTTTGACAATTATATTTTTATAAACTTGCGGTTTGATGTTTTTTTAACAATTAGGAATTTATTTGGCGATACAGTTCAATCAGGTGTTTTTGCAGAGAAATTCTGGCTCTAAACATCAGTGACTCAACAGACGAAAGAGAAATGTCAAGTATTTCGGCAATTTCTTTGTATGATTTTCCATCAATTTTGTGCAGAACAAACACACTGGATTGTCTTGAAGGAAGTTTGTCAATTGCTTGCTGGATGATTTTTCTTTGTTCTTTTTGAAGAAGCCTGGTTGAAGCATCTTCTCCTGAAATCTGCTGTTGGTTTTCCAGTAGAAAGTAGTCTTCAATTGGCTTGTTTGCAAAATATTTTTTGTTTTGTTTCAGATAGTTGATTGATTTGTTCACAGTAATTCTGTAGAGCCATGTTGACAGGGTTGATTCTGCCCTGAATTTGTGGATACTGCGGTGCACTTCTAAAAAAACTTCCTGTACAAGGTCTTCTGCCTCCTGTGTAAATGGGATATATGAAAGTGCTGTTCGGAATAATTTGTTTTTATATTCATCAATAAACTGTCTCCAGGATAACTCATCGCCCTTTTGAAGTAACGCAACAAAATCTTTGTCATCGTACATAAGATATCATTTAGACAAGGTTTTGTCTGAAAACATGTGTTGAGGAGAAGAAAAATCAATTAATAACCAAATCAAACTCCAGTCTTGTTTGAAATGCATCATGCGATTGAACTGGTTCAATTGATCGGAGAAACGGATAAGCCTTGTAGAAACTTTGGGTAAAAAAGGCCATCAGATTATTACCAAGCATATCACTGAAAATTTCTTCAAGAAATTCTTTTTGTTTGGGCATTTCAACAATCATATATGATTCGAGTCCTGCCAGTTCAGCGGCAATATTTATTGCATCACCAAGGTTTCCGATTTCGTCAACAAGACCAATTTCTTTTGCATCAAGTCCTGACCAGACTCTTCCCTGTGCAATTTGTTCAACATCTTCAATACTCAAGTTTCTCCCTTCTGCCACACGTTGAATAAATGTGTCATAAATTTCTTCAACACCAAATTGAATAAGGGCAAGTTCTGTTTGGGTGAGCGGCCGGGTCATAGTCATCATATCTGCATATTCATTGGTTTTTACAACGTCGAAAGTGACACCAAGTTTATTTTTAAAAAACTCTCCCATATTGAAAATAACTCCAAACACTCCAATCGAACCTGTTATTGTTGATGGTTGTGCAACAATTTTTGTGGCAGGGCATGCAATGTAATAGCCGCCTGATGCTGCCAAATCTCCCATTGAAACGACAACAGGTTTTACTTCGGCAGTGAGCTTCACCTCACGCCAGATAACTTCAGAGGCAAGTGCACTTCCGCCAGGAGAATTGACGCGCAAAACAATGGCTTTCACGTCTTCATCCAAACGTGCGTTGCGAATAGCTTGTGATGTTGTTTCAGAACCAATTACAAAGTCATCTCCTTTTCCTGAACCAATTTCTCCGTTTGCATAAATTACAGCAATCTTGTTTTTATCAAATGTTGTGCTTTGCTGAGTAATTGATTTTGCATATTGATGAAGTGTAACACTTTCGAGCTTATCAATATCACTCTCAGATCCTGATTGTACTTTTAGAATCTCCAAAACCTGGTCTTTATACATCATCTCGTCCACAAAACCATAGTTCACAGCATCTTCAGCATTACGTATGAACGCAGAGTCAGCAATTGTATTGAGTGTTGCAATATCAATTCCCCTTGCATCAGCGATGTTTTTAAGATAAGCATTCCACATAGAAGTAAGCAATTCAGTATATTGCTCCCGGTTTTCATCACTCATTTGCTCATTGGTAAATGGCTCCACTGCACTTTTATATTTTCCGTGTCTGATTATCTGTGCCTCAATTTCAAGCTTGCTTAATGTACCTTTCAGAAAATATAATTCAGAGGCAAAACCTCTAAAATCAAACATCCCTTTGGGGTTTATATAAATCTTATCTGCAACAGAAGCAAGATAATATGATTTTTGAGTATACACCTCAGAATATGCAATAATTGGTTTTCCTGATTTTTTAAAACGAATCAATGCATCTCTGATTTCTTCAATTGTAGCCATTCCTGCATTTTGCATTAATGAGGGTTCTATAAAAATGGCTGAAATTTTTTCTTCTTCAGCAGCTGCATCAATGGCTGCAATAATTTCATTCAGCCCAATTGCCTTAGAAGGGGACATGGAAAAAAGATCAGCCTCTCTGAAAGGGTTATTTGTGCCTCTTTCCAAAATAGGATGATCCAGAGTAAGATACAGGATTGAATTCTGTTGTAGATTTATATCACTATCCTTAACAGATGCAGTAATGATCCCAACTATAACAAATACAACAATCAATGAAAATACAATGAAAGAAAACAGGCAACCCAGCATGGTCGCAAATACGGTTTTAAAGAAATTTTTCATGATGGCTAATTTTTTTTTACAAATTTACAAAAAATATGATTTCAGTGGATAAATAACCGAAAAGCCGAAAGGCTGAATCAAAATGAAACAGCCTTTCTTTCCAAACAAAAACACAGATGCTCAGAAAATGCGTGAAAAAATCTATCTGTATGTCCGCGTTTTGTGTCTTTTTTAAAATGGTTCCTGTTTATATGACGAAAAACTTTATTAAAATACTACAATCAAATGACATTTTTTTTAAGTTTGCAAAAAAACAAGTGCTTTGAATACGGTTTTTCTTTCTTTAGGCTCCAATAAAGGTGACAGAATGTGTAATATTATTCAATCACTGAAATTTATACAAGATAGCATTGGTGACATTCAAACATACAGTGATGTCTATAGTAATGAAAGCTGGGGTTTTTCATCGGATGAAGTGTTTTTAAACATGGTGGTTGAGATTTTGACACCCTCCAATGAAAGGGAAGTGCTTGAGTCTTTGCTGAGAATTCAGTCTGAAACTTATTCAAGGCATAATAATACATTATATAATAGCAGGGATATTGATATTGACATTTTGTTTTTCAATGATTTGATTTTGTCATGTGATAATCTTTGCGTTCCACACCCTCTTTTGCATTTGCGTGATTTTTGCATTCAACCCCTGTTTGAGATTGCTCCAAAAATAATACATCCCGTCTTTTTGCAAACAACAGAACAGTTATACACAAGTTCTGGTTTTAATGCATTGAAATGTTTTGTGACAAAATCCGATTTACAAAAAATGTTATCCCAATCATGAAGTTACCATATGATTATATCGTTGTTGAAGGAACAATCGGAGCAGGAAAAACCTCTCTTGCCAATATGTTGTGTGAGCAATTTAATGGTTCATTGATTTTGGAGCAGTTTGAGGAAAACTCATTCCTGCCAAAATTTTATCAGGATCCGGATAAATATGCATTCCCTCTTGAATTGTCTTTTTTGGCATCGCGATATCAGCAGCTAAAGGATAAACTTATGCCTGAATTGTTTGGACAGGTGAAGATTGCCGATTATTTTATTGATAAATGTGTAATTTTTTCAAGAAAAACTTTACAGACAGACGAATTTGTCCTTTTTCGAAAATTGTTTTCGATCATTATTGCGCAATTGCCACAGCCCGATCTGCTTGTATATTTACACAAAAGTCCGTCCCATCTCAAAAAAAATATTATTTCAAGGGGACGTGATTATGAGCAGAATATTTCGCTTGATTATCTTGAGGGAATTCAGGACAGTTATATGCAATATATTCAACATGCTTCATTGCCCAGGGTGATAATCATTGACACATCTGAAATTGATTTTGTTCATTCAAAATCAGATTATAATTCAATTGTTCAAATTATTACAAGGGAATATCCCGAAGGAATTCATACAATTAATGGGTCTGGTTAGTTTTCTGGAGGGATAAAGTCACAAGATAGAAAATAGAAGATAGAAAATAGAAAAATTGGATTTGGGAGTTATAAATTGGTTAAAACGTCCCAAGGGGATGTCGATGTCAAAGCCCGGAGTTCATCACGCAAAGCGTGAGGCCAGGGGAGTTTTGAAACGGCTTAACCTTGCAATGGCGTTTTTCGGTATACGTTTGCGAGATGCGTATTATCATCCGAAGTTAACGAAGTAAACGAAGGATGGTAACGTTTTACGTTTATCGTATAACGGCCGATCACCGAACAACGCAGCCGATACTCGCAGGAGTTCACCATGCGAAGCATGGCAACCGCTCCGAAGGAGTCCCTTACGGGAAACACCGATTAACGCAAAAAACAGATTATTGCTGGAAGTAACGAATTTTTTAAAAAAAGTTGTGATGTTGTTTTTTTTCAATCATGCAGTATCACTACCAAATCTCTCCAGATTTTTTACTTGTCCCCAATTAATCCGTAGGGTTTTATGAAAGCAAAAAAAAAGGATGCATTATTTGCATCCTTTTTTTTAATCCCTTTTCCCGGAATCTTATTTCACAGCATTCTGGAAATCAGATGAACTATGATATTTCAGGAATTCGCGGTCTTTTTTGGCTTCTGCTTTATATTTGGCATCTTCAGCACAAGCTTTTTTAAGGTTGTCATACATCATAGATGTGTTGGCTGTGCGTGCACCGATGATAGCCATCAGATAATAACCTTCAGCAGTTTTTACTTTCATGCACTCAAGTGTTTTAACAGCATCAGTTGCTTTGTCAAGCAAAAGCTGAACAAGAGCAAGATTGTATTTGCATGAGTAACCACTCATCAGTCTGAGAGCTTCTTCATACTCACCATACATAATTTTGAGAACACCAAGGTTGTAGTCAGAATTTGCACCGGCTTGTTTTGCCTGATCAAAATAATTCAATGCTTTTCTGTCTTTTTTCCTCATGTAGATAATTCCAAGGTTGTTTAAAACCTGACCATTATTTGGTGAAAGAGCATCTGCTTTTTCCACATATGAAAGAGCTTCGTCAGTTTTTCCCATTTGGATTAATACAGCACCTGCATTGTTAAATCCTTTCCAACTGTCAGGGAACTGAGTTGTAGCTGCTTTGTAAATTTTCAGTTTTGTTTCCAAATCATCAGTCATGGTGGCAGCATAGAGCAATTCTTTTTCATCCAGTTGTGAAGGATCAGTAATTGCAAGTTGAGCAATGTCTTCATCAGTTTTCTTTGGCTCATAGCAGTTCACTACAATCTCAGCACGACGCAATGGTTCAAGGATTGCTTCAACTTCTGAGTAAATAACTGACATGTTTTTAATTTCATTTTCACGCTCAACTTTGTTGGGCTGCATTTTAATCACATTAATGATGGATTGTTTTTCAGGAATATTACTTGCCTGAATAGCTGCCATAAAACCGTCAAAGTCTTCACCTTTTGCATTTGCAGTTAAAGTATAAGGACGTTTAACTTCTTCAACTTTTACTTTCATTTCTTTGGCTTTTGCCTTATCAAGGCCGTTCATGTAGTCATCAAACCACTTTTGTCCCACTTCTCCACGTTTTGTTGAAAGTTCAGCATTGACGCTGAGTTCTCCCTCAGGTGATGCCCATGCATTGATAACCACATCTTTAATTTCCCATCCCTGCTCAACAAATGCTTTTAATGCATCAATCTGGTCAATGTTTGCCTGCTCTTTATTGAGTTTCTGTGTCATTGAAAGATTATGGCTGTTGTAATCAAAATAAAGATTTCCTTTTTTAGTAATTACAACTACTTTTTCATAACCGTGAGGAGCAACTTCAACTTCTTCGTCATAAGCAATACGCTGTGAAGTCATAATGATGCCATCTGCAAGTTTTACTTCTCCAAGTGAAACAGTTTTCTTTCCTTTGGTAGCAGTAGCTTCAACCCAAAGTTCTGAAACCATCATTTCAGGTTTGTAAACAAACTCATCATTGAATGTAAAAGTGCCACCTTCTGCTTTCTTAATAACTGTTCCGTCACCCTGAACAACTTTTTCTCCAACAATTTGAATCTTTTTCAGTGACTGACTTCCGCCGTCATATTTCAAAACAGGCTGGAAATCAAGAGTAACTTTCTTGCCAAAATATTTGACAGGAAATGTTCCCTTTACTTCAACTTTTACTGAACCACCATGTACCTCGAGTACTTCTGGTTTGGTTTCGTACTTAACAGTGTCGTACTTTTTTGCCATTTTTTTCAGATCACAACCTGAAAACAATACTGCAATAATGACAAAAAATAAAATTGGGCTAAATTTTCTCATAGGAAGTTAGATTTTTAAATTATTGCACAAAAATAGGATAATTTTTTTTTCAAAAAACATTTTCAGTAAAAAAAAATTAATTTTTATTGAAATTTTTTATCTGCAAACACTTTAAAACACCATATAATAGAGTGTTATTCCAACACATACAGACACATTTAGAGAGTGTTTTGTGCCAAACTGAGGAATTTCAATACATCCATCACAAAAATCAATTACTTTTTGTTCAACTCCATAAACTTCATGTCCAAATATAAATGCAATCTTTTTTTTATGGAGTTTTGTAAAACTATTCAGCGCAATTGAATTGTTTGCCTGTTCAATTGAATACAATTGATATTGTTCATCCCGAAGGTAATTAATTGCATCCTCAGTTTTTTCGAAGTATTGCCATTCAACACTTTCAGTTGCTCCAAGAGCTGTTTTGTGTATTTCATTATTGGGTGGTTGAGGAGTAATACCACACAAAACTAGTTTTTCAACAAGAAAAGCATCACATGTTCTGAACACAGAACCAACATTGTGGGCGCTTCTTACATTATCCAAAATTACAACAATCTGGTTTTTTTCAAGTTGTTTATACCCGGAAACACTTATTCGGTCAAGTTCTTCCAGTGTTTTTTTGAGGTTTTTCATTATTGTTTTATCATTGGTAGAGTTGCAAAGGTACCATCTGAAAATGAAATGTGCAAATAATACTGACCTGCCGGCAAATGTTCTCCCTGAAGCAGAATGTCTTCATGTTTTTTTAAAATGCTGTTTGCTTTTTTTAAAACCGGTTTGCCGTAAACATTATACATTATTAAATTAATAATATGGGCAGAGTAATTGTTTTCAACTGTAAAAGTATTTACGAATGGATTGGGAAACACACTGACATGTGGTTCATCTGCATACTCATCAACAGATGCAATAGAGGGAAGCATGGTATATGCTTTCACTACTTCCACTTTGTTTGAGTCAACAGTATTGTCACACATTGTGAGTTTTACAAAGTATGTTCCGGGGTTTATGCTGTCAGTGTTCCATTCACACAGTTCATCAGAATATACTTTTTGATATTTTCTGACGCTGATTGGTATCCATGGATCAGATTCATTCTGTCTGTAGTGAAGTTCGTACCATGCCATTTCAGTGCTGAAATATGATGAAGCTTTGTCAATCCAAACGGAGCCATAAAGAGGAATCAAACTATCAGCATACACGATGTTGGACCCTTCAAGTTTAATATACCATACCATTGCGTCGTCATAATATTCAGGTAGTTGCGGTAGGTTTGACTGCAACACAATCATAATTGATTTATCTTTTGCAATACTTCTTCCCCAGTTTTGTCCACCGTAAACAAGAAATCCAATAGACTGATCATTTAAGTGAAAATCACAATTGAGATATGAAAACCCCATGATTATAAATGAATTTGCTTCAGCAAAAACATATCCGCCACTTCCATCAATCATGCTGTTGTTTACAGTGACTGAGCTATTTTCAAACAACCCGATTTCTCCAAGGATGCAGTTGTTGATTTCACCTTCAGAATCAATAAACATATACAAACTCCATGTTGTTACATGGGTATTGATAAGATGAAGCTGATGACTGCTTAGAGGAGCCATGAAATTTGAATAATATGAATTGTTTACCAGTCCTGAAACATCATATGCAAGCTGATCACGAAACCACACACCAATTGTTCTTAGTTCTGAATCAGATATTGTGACATCGCTTCCGGGTTCGGGCATCAATCCCCACATGATGTCTGTACAATCATCAATCACATAAGAGTAGAAAATATTTGTCAAACCCGGTGTGGGGGGTGTAAATTCATTATAGACGATTGCTGCACCATCCGGAAAGGATATGTCCATTGAAGCAGTATCAGGAATATGATGCCAGATAAGCATGTGCGTAGATTGTTCAATATGAAGATGTGCGTTATGAAGCATTACAAATTCAGCAGCATCGCAATTTATCATTTCAACCTGAGCACGGGATGAAAGGCCACATGTGGTGAATCCCGATTTAGTTACATTCTCCCAAAATACTGTTGCACTATCTGTTGCAACAAGATTGTTCTGGAGTCCAGAAAAATTGAGATGTGAATTGCTGATATCAATATGTCCGCCTCCAGCAGCAACGAGAGACCTTTGATAAATATATAGTTGAGGGAAACTCATGGTTGAGTTGCTAATTTCAACCCTGGCCTGATCACCCCAAACATAAATGTCTCCCTGAATCAGAGCATCTGCATTTTCAAAAACCAATATGCCGTCATTCAGCACAAACACAGGCCCGTTATTGAAAAATGAACCTGTAATATACACAGAATCTCCGGGACTCACACCAACAAAAAGTGTGTCAAGGTTTTTTTGCCCACTTTTATTTAATGAAGCAAAGTCAGTCTTTATTAGCTGCTGCTGATAGCTTAATGTCTGAGGTAAATTCATGCCCGATTCATCCTCCCGAACTTCATGGTTTCCGAATAACTTGTTTTCTGTATTAGACAGTTCGATTTTTTGATTGTAGAGATTAAGAATTTCAGGAATATCAATACTCTGAGCTTGCAAAAAAATTGTTGCAAGCATGGTTAATGTGAATAAAAAATGTTTCATAATTGTTTTTTAAGGTTTCTGAATTTCTACACAATAATGTTTAATCACCCTTATTTGAAGAAGAATCAAAAATACAAAAATTAACAACAGAGTAAACTTATGCTTTCAAAAATAATGATTGAATAAAAAATAGTTAATTTTGCAAAAGATTTTGGCCCCATAGTTCAAGGGATAGAATGGAAGTTTCCTAAACTTTAGATCCAGGTTCGAGTCCTGGTGGGGCTGCTCGGTATATCTCACTCATGGTTAAAGAATAGAAAATTTAGCTCATTTTCAACGCTTTACCAAATGCTGTTTGTTAAGGATTGTCAAAGAATCCACCCATTTTTAGCGAAATTGTTGAACCATTGTTGAACCATAAATTTCGCAGAAATGAATATTACTCAAAAATTTATAGCAAAGAGCAGAAAGAATTCTGACAACACACACTCAATCCTCTTCCGGATCATCTGCAACCGTGAAATAATTTATGTTAACACCGGGGTAAGAGTGCATCCGGCACACTGGGATAAGCGCAACGGAAGGATTAAAAGCTCTCATCCATTTGCTTCGCTCCTGGAGCCACAGCTCGAAGAGTTTGCTCAAAAGCTCAACGCCTTCAAAGCCCGCTTATGCCTTGATGATGAAACCATAACTGTGGATAAAATCAAAGCCCTGTTTGTGGTGAAAGAAATACAAACTAAGGATTTTTATGAGTTTGTAGAATATGAGCTTACTCTTAATAATAAGCAGTACAAACCATTAACAATAACACAGCATCGTTGTCATTTGAGACATTTGAAAGAATTTGCACCTGTGCTCAACTTTGATCAGATCACTACAGGGTTCCTGGAACAATATGAAAAGCATCTTGCAAGCTGCCGAGGCAACGACACAAACACGGTGCACGGAAAACTAAAATTTATCCGCACATATATTAATGTAGCTATACGCAAAGGGCTGATTGAAAAATATGTGTTTCGTGGATACCGGCTAAAACGAAAGCCCGCAAAACCCCGCTTTATGGCTCTCAGCGATTTTTCTCAATTGGAACAATATTTTGAACAAACGACCAGGGCACTGCACCGCAACCACCTGCGCTATTTTCTGTTTGCGTGCACAACCGGGTTAAGATATGGAGACCTGAAGCAATTGCGATGGGAACACCTTCAGGAAGGGTCTGTTTACATCCGTATGCAAAAAACCGGAGAAGTGATCAGCATCCCCATCAGCACCCGGGCAATGAAATATCTTCCGGGAAAAGCCGACTCCGGATTCATATTCAAAGTGCCTACCAATCAGGTTGCCAACAGGATTTTAAAAGATATCGGGGCTGCTGCCGGCACGAAACAAACTCTTTCAACACATGTGGCACGACATACATTTGCAACCCTGAGCCTCAATATTGGCATTCCGTTGCATGTGGTGCAAAAACTTCTGGGGCATGCCAGCCTCAAAACAACTGAGATATATGCCCGTGTGATAGATAAAACGGTGAGTGACGAAATAAAGAAGTGGGAAAATATTTGATTTCTTTATACTTTTTTTATAAAACTGATATACTTTGTATCAGAAAGTTTTCGTTTATTTGCAAAATAATCGCTTCACAGATTTAAAAGTAACTAATCAAAACATTATGAACAAGCAAATTCAAGAATCGGGTGTTAACCAGTTTAATGCTTTTTTGAGAAATTACACAAAGGAAGCTCAGCCAAAACAACTCAACGAAAACTACTATCACTATAATGTGGTTTTAGAGGCTTATTGCCAGGGGAAGGAACAGGGAAAAGAAGATGTTGAGCAAAAAATTATTGATAAGTGTATTGATCGTTTTATTGATCGTGCAAACCAGGTTTATCAAATGGCAAAAACATTCACAGAAATGCTTGCAAAAAACAGATATGGAGTTAAAAAGTTTTACATCAATGTTTTTCACAGAAATCCGAAAGTTATTGTGGTGATTGAGGAATCGCTGATGCTTGAGGATGAATTTGTATATTTTGTTTATCCAAAGTTAAATGAGATGAAAAGCTCATTTTTTACTTTATTTGAAAACACACTCGACATTAGCCTTATTGGACACAGTGACTTGTCTGAATACTTATTGAAGTCGGATGGTTTTGGTTATACAGAAGATGTTTAAGCAATGACAAAAAACGAAAAATTTACTTTTGCTGGCAGAAACAAAAGCCTTTGCATTCAGCTCAACGAGCAGGGCGAATATTATGATTGGGTTGTAACTACTGCTTTTTACTCTTGTATTCATTTTCTTGAGGGTGGATTATTGCCGTGTAAAATAAACGGCTGCCAGTGCAAAAACATTTCAGAGGTTAAAGAGGTTTTTGAAATGGAGGGAAGACATGCTGCCCGTAGCAAGTTGGCTCATCAATATACAACGCCCCAAATTGCATCTGCTTATGATTGGCTTGATGATCAGTCGCGAAACTCACGGTATAAAACCTATAAGGTTAACAAACCAATTGCAGCAAAAGCATTATACTATTTAAACAGTATTGCAGAATATTGCGAAACCCGCAACTCCTAACCCCGCAACCCCCGCAAAACATCTATCAAGTCGTTTTTGGCGGCCAGTTCTTTTTTTAGGCCCTCAATCTCTTTTTTCAACACATCTATTTCGTGGCTTAGGTTTATCACCTGGTTGTTGCCATTGCCATTGGCAACCTGCTGTATGCCGTGTGCATAACCAACGGCAGGCATCTCTTCAAAAAAATAACCAATTGGCACATTAAAATAATTACATATTTTCAATAATGTATCAATTGACGTTGTGTTATTATTAAGAATTGATTGCAATCCGTTTTGAGTTATATCAACCCGAGAACTAAGTTCTTTCAACGATACTTTTCTCTCTGAACACAACTCTCTTATTTTAAAGGCTTTAAATGTATTCATAATTTAGAATTAAAATAAATTACGGTTTTAGTTGTATTTTTATGTATATTTATTTGGATTTCTAATACAAACATATATACATTTGCAAAATAAAGTTACAACAATTAAACCAAAACAGTATGAGAAACTTTAAAAAAGTGGCAGAGAAACAAAACAAAACAAACAATTATTCACCCTTAAATAAAAAAAACAACTATGGAAAATCAAAACAACATCAAAAAATTCTGTCAAGAATTAAGAGGCTTCAAGCCAGTACACGACTTGAAAATAACAAGAAAATTGTTTGACTGTTTGCAAATATCCAAATCGCAAACCCGCGAAGAGGCATATGTCTTATTCCTTGAGTGGATGCAAAAGGCATATATGCAGATGGCTTATGGCGTTACTAACCGCAATATTTTAATATTGGTTGGTCCGCAAGGCACTTACAAAACATCCTTTTTAAACAATTTGTGTCCATTGCAGCTTAAAGAGTATTCTTACTGCACTCACATTCCTCTCTCTCCTCATTATGAGTATACTATATCCCTCCTTACTGAAACAGCATTTGTAAATATTGATGATCAGCTTTCGGTAATCATTGGTAGAGATATGAGAACCATGATGGATATAAGAAGTAGGAGCATTTTTGTAACTAGGAAAACATATCGCGAAGCGAGCACAGAAGTGCAACGCATTGCTAATATAATGGCCTCGTGTAATTCATTGCCCGATAGTCTATTGAATGAGAAAGAATTAAGTATTATTCATATAAATAGTATATCTCGTGAATACGCAAGCATTAACATGTATAGCGTATGGATTGAAATTGCCAATTCAATTAATTAAATAAAAAAACAACTATGGACACAAAAACACAAAAACAACAAAGTTTGGTATCATGGCTTCGCACAGTGCTAAGCTGGGCTGATTACGAAAACCTGCCCCAAACATTGGGCATAACCAAAAGCCGTATGAGCCGCATTGAAACAAGCGGCATCATGTATTATGAAGAGCTGCGCCCGCTGCTTTCTCTCATCTATACAAAATTTGCCGATAGTGCACAAGTGAGAGAACCAGGCGAATTCATTGGACGTTTTCGCCAAACCCACATCACCATGTTGGAGCTTCAGGAGCTTACTGAAGATTATATGAAAATTCGTGAAAAACAACAAAAGGAGGCCAACAATGGAAACAACTATTAAAACAAATGGCGAATTGCTCATAGTGAATTGCCCCAACAAACAAACAGCTGTCACGCTTGGCAAAATGGTGAAAGCACTGTTTGAAATGAAGCAGGCCGTTGGCAGCGATGAATTCATCAAGGGATCGGTGCAAACCATGTATAATTCTCTCAAGTATAAGGCTGCTGAACAAACACTGCAAACGGCAATTATGACCGGACCCACAATGATGCTTGAATTTGTGCTTGATATAAATGAAGAGGAGGAACAAAAATGAGTTTAGGCAAACGACTATCCCAAAAATATGCCGGCAGTGACAGCACTCTCACCACTGCTGAAGAGGCCCGCCAAATGGCTTTGGCCGCCTACACAAAAAAATGCATGAAAACACTGCGCGAAAACCGCATAGCATTGCAAAGGCAGCTCGAATATATGAAGCAGCAAACAATCAAAAATTTGCCCGAGCATTTGAGCCAGGATGATTGTATGAATATTATTGAAACTGTTTTGTACGAATCTTCTCAAAGAAAATAGCTATGGGAACCATACATATTCACAGTTTGAGTGAAACCATTCTGTCCGACCTGGAACAAAAAATGTGCAGCATTGAAGAGCTGCATCAGTCCCTGAAAAAGAAAATAACCGAACTTGATCGGGGACAACTCCAGTCGGTTCGCATCACGGCCGATTGCCTTGAAATAATCAAAGCTATGTATGCCGACACCCACGATATATTTGAAAAGAACAAAATAGGCTAACCATGGGAACATCAAACAGCAGAATTGAGCAAATATACCGGATGCTTGAAAAATCGCACAATATGCAGCAAGAAGCGTTGCAATTGCAATTTAATGCCTTATGCAGCCTGCTTGAGTTTGTGAGCAATACCGACCGCAAGGCCACAAATGTAATTAACACACTGGCCGCCCCTGGCAATGGCGAAACTTACACAGTGGATGAAATTGCATCAATATTGCGTGTGAGTGTCTC
The DNA here is from genome assembly GCA_964526285.1 of uncultured Bacteroidales bacterium. GTDB lineage: Bacteria > Bacteroidota > Bacteroidia > Bacteroidales > DTU049 > CAYMAZ01. The sequence continues at coordinate 24,654 of CAZGIW010000005.1, forward strand.
CACAGTCTATAAATGGGTTCAGGGCAACCGCATTCCACACACCAAACCCAACGGCGGGAAGGTGATCTTTTACAAACATCAGTTAACAGAGTTTTTCAATAAATACCAATTGCAAAAATGAGTACAATATTTCAAGACGAATTTGCGGCACTCAACCGTGAATTTATGGAGTATATTGCCCAGCTTCGGAAGGAGGTGCAAGAATACTCACAAAAAATAGATGCAAAGCCATATTACATTCAAAAGCAAAACGAAAAGCTTTGGAAGCTAAAAACCTTTAAGGACCGCTATGGCAACATCATGGACAATTTGCTGAAGGTGATGGATGACAGTTTTGAGAGAGGAAAAAAGAGAGGCATGAAACTGATGGAGGATGAAAAGAAGCTTCAGGAAAACCCATACATAATAAGTAAGGACGGTAAAAACCGTGAATCATTAAGAATTATGCACAATTCAAAACAAAAGGAAAAATGGGCAGATCATTATTAAAAGAAGTCATAGACTGGCGTGTGATCAACGGCGAACTGACACCAGTTAGAGTGATGATGAAAGTAGAAGTTAAGCTAGGCAAACCAGCTGGTCACCCCGCTTGGAACAAAGGCAAAACATGGGATGAAATTTATTCTCCTGAAATGAAAGCCAGGCAGCTTGAATATGCCAAAAGCAAGCTTGAGCAAATGCGCACAAACAGCATCAAAACCCGCAAAGGCAAACCGGCCGTAAACAGCAACCCTGTGTTGATGCTGCACCCACTCACAGGCAATGTAATTGGCAGGTTCTATTCATCGCGTGAGGCTATGCGCAAAACAGGCATAAACGAACGCAACATAAGAAAAGCATGCACAGGCGACCGCAAAGCAACTGGCGGCTATAAATGGAGGTATGAATGAAAGACACTGTTAGAGATATCTCAATCACTGAAATAGAGTTAGATCTTCTGGTGGAACTTTTGCTCAAAGAAGAAAAACGATGCCATTCAAATGCAAAAGAGACCAAGAGAGGATTCGGACTTTCTTCTAATAGCTTTGAAAAATACGCAAAATGGACACAGCGCGCAGATGATTGCAATGAACTTGCAAGCAAACTATCCGAGAGGTTTATTTAATAAATTCAACACAAAAACTTTATGACCATAGAAGTTCACCAGCAAGAAACTGAACAGGACAACCCACAGACTGATGAAACGGCAGCTCCTGTTAATATGCCAAAGATCACCAAGATTGAACAATACATATTTGGCAAATATGATTTCAGGTTCAACCGCGTAAGGCTTGAAACTGAATTTAAGGAAAAAGAAAAAAACGAAACCAATTTTAAAACATTTGACATGGACAAAAATCTTAATGACATTAGTATCGACTTGCAAAAGTCGGGGTTTTCAAAACCCAAAGAAAACATCACCGAGCTGATCAGAAGCAGCAAGGTGCCCGAAGTGCATCCCATAAAAGATTACTTCAATTTGCTCACTCCCATTGCCGGAATGAAGGAATTCAAAAAGCTGTGCGGATATGTGCAGTTGGAAAACCTTGATATTTCTTTTGAGGAGAAAAATTACCAGGAGCTTTTTGAAGAGTATTTTTTCAAATGGCTCATGGCATGTTATCTGTGTTCAATGGAAAAAAAGCATAATGATGTGATGCTTATTCTCATTGGCCCCCAGGGAGTGTATAAAACATCTTTTCAAAACTATCTGTGTCCTGTGGAGCTGGCCGAATATTCAGTATGCGGGCATATTGAGCCAAAAATGACAGAATATCTCACCGCTGTTTATCTGACAGAAAAATTCCTTATTAATGTGGATGATCAGATGGAAACCATTTTCGGGCAAAACTTCAACAACATGAAGGCGATTGTGTCGGCCATAGAAATTACAAGCCGCAAAAAATATGGCAAACAAGACAAACGCCGCCGGCGCATTGCCAATTTTTGCGGATCCGTAAACAACCCTCAGTTTCTCACCGACAATGAGAACCGGCGTTATTTGTGTTTCCAGGTGAAAACCATTGATAAAAAGTACAACACTGTTGATATTCGCAAGCTGTGGAGCGAGGTGAAGTATGAAGCCGAAAAGCTCAAATCATGGTATTTGTTTGGCCGCAATGAGTATAATGCAATGATGGAACTGAGTAAATACTTTTCAAAGCCCACCACCGAAGAGGAAACATTGCTCAGGGTTTTCAAACCTTCAACCAATAATCCTGAGAACCAACAATATTTTATGCAGTTCAGCGAAATCTTAAAAGTGATCCGGATGGTGCAGCGTGATAATTTTTTGAAAGATTATTTACTGAGACAGGCAATGGCCAAGCACAAATTTGTGTCAAAAGGATATCGTAAAAAGCGATTTGGTGATAACTCACGTTATTTATATAATGTGGAGTGTATTATGACAGCTGATCAGATGCGATCCAAATATGCAGTTGACATGACCGAGTATGAAGACTCTGCCGATGACGAACCAAATTATTAATTAATATGTATTTTTGTATAAACCTTAAAACAGTAAAATTATGGACAATCAAAACAGACACACAGGAATTCATGGTATTGGAATGAGCCCAGCCACAACATGGGAACAAAAGAAAATCATTATTAGTATAACTCATGCACTGAAAGATATGTTTGATGATGATTATATTATAGTTCCTGAATGGGTATTAAACTTCAACGATCTAAATGAACGGCAGCCAGATGTAAATGTTTTTGATAAAGATCACAGAGAGCCATTGCTCATAATGGAAATCACTCCCAAATCGCACTACAAAAAATCAATCAACAAAGTAAAGGAGATGATGAATGATTATGCTACAATTGAAGAGGGCTTTGTATATGATTATGAAAGAAACATATGGCATTGCCAGGGCAACGACACCAATCCGGAAGAGCCCTCATACAGTCCGCTGCTGGATGTTGATTTTGCCGATTTCATAGAACTTAACTAGTGCAACGAACCAAATTATTAAATATGTATTTTTGTATAAATCTTAAAACAGTAAAATTATGGGACTATTAGACGATTATTCAGGCGAAGGTGGAACCTTGGGAATAGGAATGTCACCACGGCCAAAAGCTGAGCATCAGGATATCCTTTTGAACATTGCAGGGAATTTAAAATTTAATCATGGCATTTTTTGCCGCACAGAATTTTGTGTTGATAAAGAAAATTTGAAATCCAGCAAAGCACCTGATGTTGTAATTTATGAAAATGAAGATGACAGATACCCTGTTGTTATAATAGAAATAACAACAGAAAATATGTGCAAGTCTATCATTAAAGAAGTTACAAAATTGATGAAATCTTTTTCAATGATAGAAGAGGCTTTTATTTATGATTACGAAAGCAATGAATGGTATTGCTATGGAAAAGATGTTGATCCGGATGAACCTTCATACAGTCCGCTGCTCGATGTTGATTTTGCCGATTTCATAGAGCTTGAATAACCTTAAAAATTTTGTCGAACAAAAAACCCGTTTTCATCGAAAGCGGGTTTTTTTTGTTGTAGATGATTATCCTTCATTTGAGGATTTTTGCTTACAACAGAAACAACAAAAAAACAAAAATGAAAAAAATTTTTTTTTAACTTACAACGCTACAACACTACAACATAAATATAAATATGTTATTCTCAGTTATTTATATTTTATTATTATGGTGTTTTTGTTGTAGCGTTGTAAGTGATTTTTAAATTTTGCGTTGAAAAGGCGATGATGTTTCTGTTGTAATGTTGTAAGTGTTTTAAACTTTTTCAGAAATTAACCTTTGAAACAACGCTTTATTTTTTAACATTTGTGTTAAAATTTTGCCTTAATACATATAGTGATTTTTCTTTAATATTTCACTAATATTTTTAAGGTTTTGAAAATTACAAAACATTGATAATAAATAACATAAAATAAAGATAAAAACCTTACAAAAAAAGTATTTTCAATATTTCATTGATTTTTCATATTAAAGTAAAACATTAAGTAATATACTATAACTAATTAAAAATAAGTATATTTGCAAAACAAATAAAAACAACATGAGCCGTATTATTTTAAAACCACGTGATTTTCAGAAACTTAACGGTGTAAAAAGGTCGCAGGCGTACAAATTGTATCAACACCTTAAAGATGTACTTGGAAAAAAACATCCTTCAATTTCAGATTATGCAAAATATTATGAAGTTGATATAATAGAAGTGAAGCGGAGTTTGGGCATTGATTAAAAATTTGTGTCCATTTTTTGACACAAATTAAAGCGGTGCCTGCAGGCTTCATTATATGTTTGCATTCTGAGATTAAAAACAAATTTGCAAATTTATGAATCCCTGGGTTGTATTATTAGGTGTTGGTGTTCTGATTGCTGCCAACTGGGGGCTGGTCGGAAAACGTTTGCTGGCTCTTCAGCTGTCACTTGGAAAAATCAACAAAGTATCTCTGAAACTTTTCAACAGTTATATAAATTGTAACATCAACATCAAAAACCCAAATCAGCGAAACGTTACAATGCAACAAATGTTACTCAAGGTGGTAATAAATGGAGTACAGGTTGCTGATATTGACTACAGAAAAACTATAAGTTTGAAAGCAGCCGATACAACTATATTGCAGGGTTTTGTAATAGAAATAAAAAATTTGCAGTTAGCCACACTTGTATTTAATGGAGGCACAGATGTTTTGAGAATAAACATATCAGGGAAAGTGAAGGCTGATGGCATGTGGTTTCCTTATGATGAAACGTCTATTGTTAATATTAGCAGTGTAAATATTACATAAGATATGGCAAACATTGTTCAAATAGCATCCCAAACAATAGCATCACCTGATGGTGGTTTTGTTTTGGTTAAGGACAAAGGAAAAACAAAGGATATTATTGCAGAAATAATCAATGTTGAAAAATTGCCAGCAACAAAAAATGACACAAAAAAATTTGCCCACAACCTGAGAGAAAATTCAATAGAGGACACATTATATAATATATGGTCCTTTGTACGGCACAAAATCAAGTATATTATTGATGAGAGTGGCAAACAGTTTATAAAAACACCATCCAGAATATGGGCTGATGGATTTGCTGATTGCAAAGGCAAATCAATTTTTATATCTTCTTTGCTTCAAAATCTGGGAATTAATAGCTATGGTTACAGATTTGCCAGCTATGGGCTAAGGCCAGTTTATACACATGTATATATATATGTTACCTACGATGGAAAAGAATATATTTTGGATTCGGTGATGAATGAATTCAACAAAGAGAAACCATACAAATTTAAAAAAGATATACCTATGACACAGATTTATCGTCTTTCAGGAATTGGAAGACAAAGAAACACAGGACAGTCAGGCAGACAAAGAAATGCAGGATCATCAAGCAGACAAAGAAATACGCCTGCAAGTGGATCCAAAAGAATGATTAATTTTGGATATAAAACCCCTGATCAAATGACGGATGCCGAGATGGATCTATGGCTTGCACGCGATCGGATGAAAACTGAGCAGGCAATTGTTAAAAAAAGGGGGCGCAATTTGAAAGCTGAGAAGTATCAGGATTCAATTGATATGCTTGAGGATGCCATTGAAGTTGTACAGAAACACACCAGACCAGGAGTAAGAGGCAACGATGATGTTATTGATGAACTCATGGAAATTGCAGATGATGCCGTTTCAGGTGTATATTCAATAGCTTCAAGTATCTCCGGTATTGGCGCTGCCAAAAAGAAAGCTGTGAGAAAAAAGAAAAAAGCCGAGAGAAAAGAAAAACGGCAGGTGAGAAAAGAAGAGAAAAAACAAGTGAAGGCCGAGGGCGGGAAAAAAGCAGTAAAAGAGTGGCGCAAATCAAGCGGAACCAAAACAGGTAAATTTTTGCAGAAGGTTGGCCAAAAAGCGGCCAAAGGCGCCAAGGCGGTTGCCAAAGTTGCCACAGCACCACAACGTTTGGCTGTTAAAGGGTTGCTTGAGGTAACACTCCCTTCAGCAGCTCCGTTTTTTCTTTATCTTTTTGTAACAGATCCTGGCATGGTAGCAAAATTACCATCGGATGCCAAGAAAAAAAGAGAAAAATCCAAAAAACTTGCAAAGTTTATTGTTGAAGGAATTGGCATGAAAGAATCTCACTTTATGGCAATCATTCGCAACGGAATTATGAAAAAGTTTGGAAAATCACCTGAAACGGTGATTTCAGAACAAATGAAAGGAATTGCCGGAATTGGGGCATATGCTGCTGTTGTTGGAGTTGCTTTCAAGGCCGTGAAAAAAATCATCGAAATAGTAAGCAAACTATTTAAAAAGAAACTGGATGTGGACATTTCGGAAGAGGATTTTCCAGACCCATCATCCCAAAAAGAGAGAGCTCCAGATGTGGCTGATCAGATTGAAGTGTTTGCCAATAAAAACATTGACCAGGAGAATGATGATGAGGGTGAATACGGCGAATATGATGAACAAAAGGAAAGGGATGATTCAGACAGCTATGATGCAACCGATCAGCGGATGAGATCATCAGGTGGTCCGCGTAAAGTTTGGAGTTCATTTTAAAAACCAAAGAAGTACATTTTAAAAACCAAATATTAACTAAACATTTTGTATTATGTCAGCAATAGGAAATTTGAACAAGCAAGAGCGCAGAATTGACGCTCAAATCAAAAAAAAAGAAGCAGCATTGGCTCGCAAACGCGAACTTGAAAAAAAGAAACGCGCAATTGAGGCCAAACGCAAAAAACTTGCGCAGCTTCGCAAAAAGTAATATTAACCCAAAAAAGTAGTTTTATGACACGCAGAAATAAAAAATTTGATTTTAAAAAAATCGCAATGAGAGTTGCTGGTGTTGGTGGTGGTGCCGTAATTGGCAGCATGGCTGATAACCTGCTAAAAAACATGAACCCCATGATGAGGGGAGGCCTGAAAATTGCCGTTGGCGCAGTGGTGCCAGAATTCATTCCAATGAGAGATAAATCTCTTGTTGAAGATATCGGAAGTGGTATCATCGCCTCAGGCGCAATTGATTTGGCAAAAAACCTTATGCCTTCCGCTGGTGGCAACGAGAATGTTGAAGGAATTCACGATGAGCTTGACCAGTTTGAGGATGAGGGATATGTGCTTGTAGAGGATGACGACATGTCTGGCCTTGATGAAGATTCTCCAATTTTTGGTGATGAAGATTCTCCAATTTCAGGTGATGATGATTTTGTTGATGTAGAATAAAACCATCACTTACAACAAAAAAGAAAAAAGTTAACCAAACCATTAAACCAAACCATTAAAACAATTATGAATACAAGAAAACAGGGTGGAATCACAATTTCTACCGACAGAGAAAGGGCTATTTTCAACCGCCTGGCAGCCGCCGAAAGAGAAAAAAATAAAATTGTAACACCTGGGTTTATCAGAGTTGAAAAACTTCTGCAAAACGGAAATCCAAAGATGGACTTTCAGGTGTTGAGAGACACAAACAGTGATTCTATCACAGAACAAAAACTTGACAGAAACGATAAGTTTTTGGCAACACATCTGGGATTATTCTTAATGTTAAGAGATCCATCAATCACAGGTGCTGAAGTTTTACAAACTTATCCAAACGCTGAGGTGTTTGATGCTATGGACGGCGATGATCCCACGCTATATCTTCGCGATGCTCGACACCTGGAAACAATCTACAATGGCAAACTGTCAATTACCGTGGGGCAAACAAAATATGTTGAGGCTCTTGATACCAGGAGATTCCGGAATGTACCAACATCGCAACAAATTACAATAGAGGATGCAACTCCCGTTGTAATATCCAAAATTGGAAATTCTGAGCAAAGTGAAAAAACAGGATTTATTGATTTGACACCTCAAATTACCTTTGACGGAGATCAAAAGAATTTGATTACTCTTGAGGCTCCGATTTCGGGGTCACACAAGATACAATCAAGCACAGCCCCACTGGCTTATGTGGTGCTTGTAATGCGTGGTTTCCTCATCACCAACAGGTAAAAAAAGCAATAGCCGCACCATCGTGTGCTTTTCCGAAAAGAGGGGGCTGCTACACTTAGCAGTTCCCCTATTTTAAAATAATAACAAAAACCATAAGTCATGGAAAAACAAAAAACACTTAGAAATCTTGAATTGTTGGAAATAGATATAGAGGCCGGAAAACGGAAAATATATCTTCCTTCAGTAACAACAGTGCGGGGAAAAAAAATAACTGCAATCGAGTTAACTGGATCACCATATTTGCCATCAGGAAAAGCAAATGCATTGCAATTTCTGTTTGAGGGAACTTTCCTTGTTTTGCACAGCGAAGGAAAAGAAAAAATAAAAAACATCCCTGTGTCGCTGTTGGCTGAATATAACAGGCAGTTTTTTCCTGCAATACACCTCAATCATGTGATTGAGACAGAAAAAAGCTATTTTGAACTATCAACAGAGACTAGCCTTGATCCGGGCACATCCTATGCGCTTGGTTTGATTGTCTGTTTTGATGATTAAAAATTCAACAGAAAGGCTATGATACAGGGAAAAGAAAAAGTATTTGAATGGCTAAAGCTGAATCAAACACCCTACTGGAAACTAAAAGACCAGAGGGGCACAGATTTGAAAGCAATAAGCCCTGGTGTTGATGATTTGTCTCTGGATGATTCTATTGAGCACCTATCAAAGATTTTTGACACGCTTGGTGAAGGATATTATACTTTGGAAGCCTGGAAAACCAAAGGGCAAACAAAGGAGTGGAAGCGCGAACTTGTTAGAATTGGTGATGCTGCGGGGCAGGTTGCCGCAATAGGCTCACTTGGTGCAGCTGCAGCAATTTCTCAAACGGATATTGATGAGAGAGTAAACAAGGCAATGGAGGACTACAAAAGGGCCTTGAAAATTGAACAGCTTGAAGCCCGGGTTAAGGAACTTGAGGCAATAAATAAAGAACTTGAGCTTGAGATGGATTCATTTGATAAAAGGATTTACAACAGAGTTTCTCCTTTTATTGGTGCTCTTTACAAAGGGCTTGGTATTGATCCAGGATTGTCACAGGAGGCAATTTCAGGCCAATCAGAGCAAACTGTTGAAGAAATTGAAAAAAGGCTTGAAGCAGCTTTTGAAAAGTGGGAAAAACACGAAAAAGACACAGTTACCCTTTTGGAAAAAATTGCACAGCTGGCCGAAACCGACACATCAACCTATAACGTGGCGCGCAATATGTTAATGTCTCAACAATAAAAAACACACGTCACATGAAGTTTGAACAGTCAAAATATAAAGGTTATTACATCGTACCCAAAAGCGATTCGGCTAATGTCAGAAAAACGCCCAACGGCCAGCTGATTAAAAATGTAAAAAAAGGCAAAGCCTGCGGGGTTGCCACTGGCCGATTTGTTAAAGAGGGAAGTAGTGCCTGGTATGAAATGTATGTGGGCAACACACATGCCGAATTGTTAAAAAAACAAATAGGGTTTTCTCACAGCTCCGTTATCAACGTAACTCTAAAACATCCGGGAGGATCTTCCTCGTCATCATCCTCTAAGTCATTGCTGCTAGCTCTGCGCGACGCAGCCGAGATTCAGGAAATAACAAAGAGGTTGATGTGCCGTAAGATACAGAC
>CAZGIW010000005.1:34222-61136 GCA_964526285.1 uncultured Bacteroidales bacterium
CCTCATCGTCAGGATCAGAATCAGGAGGAAACCCTGCAGCGGAAGCAGCAAAAACAGAGAGGTTGCTCTTCGATATTATTAATACTGATAAAAAAACGGTAGAGAATCTGATTAATGCATACCGGCTGGCACTTGAATATAAAAGGCGTGGCGTTGCTGTGCCTCACAAATATGTGATGTCATTCTTCAACATCTGGAGCAGTGTTGCTGCCCGGAGGGATTATATAGCCAATCACCCCAACCTGCAGATAACTAAGGGTTCTCCAATGGCACACCCTGTTTCGTTTAAGGCTTTTGAACAGTTTGCAGAAAAAGGGATGTCTGAGATAGGGGCAATTCCAATTGTTATATGGATCATTGCTGGAGTCATTTCAACAGCTGCCACTGCTGCCGGCACCATATATGTTTGGGAACAGTTCCAGCCAAAATATGATGCAAGCAAACAAAACTTAAAGCAATCGGAGGAGCTTAAAAAAGTACTTGCTGATGTTGACCCGGAGGTGAGAGATCAGATACTAGAGGATCTGGAGGGGCAGCTTGATGATGCATATTATGCAGGGTTGAGAGAGGGCACCTGGAAGGGACGCTTGAATATTGGAAAGCCTGTAATATATGCACTTGGTGGATTTTTGCTAATTAGCTGGTTTATGAACAGAAAACAACAAAAAGGATGAAACTGATTGTTATAAAAACGTATTTGAAAGAAGGGCAGTCATCGCGTGAATTATACACGGAGTTTGTTGAATTTGCCAAGTCCGGCAGAGTGGAAACCAATAAATGCAGAGCAGTTGTTTTTATTAACCAGGGAGAAACTGAGGTCTATGTGGAAACCTGCAGGTTGCTTCCAGGAGAAAGGCTGGCTATAGGCATGGAAATAGACAACACCCATATTGAACAAACATTTAGGGTGTGGGAACCACTGAAAGCACCAACAATGAGGACACTACTACTCAATAAAAACATTGGGGGCGGAGAAGTTATTGGCGCAGGCCAATACGCCTTCGGCCAGGAGGTAACAATTGAAGTTATCACACATGGCGGGTATAATTTCATAGGGTGGTATGTTGACGGAAATCTGTGGGCAACTGAGACATTATATACCTTCAATATGCCCGATGAGGATATGGTAATTGAGGCACACTTTGAGGAACAGGCTCAATACACGCTTTCGGTTGGTGTGGTTGGAAGTGGTAATGTAGTTCCTTCAGAAGGGGAATTTCCAGAAGGTTACAATGTGTCACTTCAGGCCAATCCAGATAAAGGGTATCGTTTTGATTACTGGGCAGACGGTATGGGGTCTCCTGTGTCAAATAAAAACCCCTATACATTTGACATGCCAGCTGAAAACGTAATATTGCAGGCATACTTTTCTCAAATATTGTGATGATGGTAGAAATATTAATCCCTTTAGGAATATATTTAATTACAAAATACATGACAGGAATGAAACCGCACAAGCCCACACCCGGCAGAATAACAAGCCCCTATGGATACAGAAACAATCCTTATCCAGGAAAAAGTGGCAAGCAGTTTCATGGGGGAATTGATATTGCAGATCAATCAAAAAAATCGCAGCCAGTATATGCCACATATCCTGGAGTTGTTAAAGTGGCCGCAAACAGTGGAAGCACATCAGGGCTAAGAGTGTGGGTGCACAAGGATAACACAAACATTTATATTTTATATGCACACTTGTCAAAAGTAAATGTTAGAGTAGGTCAAAAGGTAAATGCAGGTGATTTGCTGGGTTATACTGGAAATTCAGGGGCAGAATGGTCAGGAATACATCTTCATTATGCCGAGAGGGTAGGTGGCATGTCCGTAAATTTTCCAGACAGAAACCCCGTTGAGATTGCAGAATTATATAAATAAAAAATGATTAACCATGTTGTTATTTGAGCAATACGTAAAAACAAACAAAACCGAGTTTATCAACAAAGTTAAACGAATCTCTGCATTACTGGGTATTAACCCCGATTGGTTGATGGCTGTCATGCAGCTTGAAAGTGGAATAAATCCCCAAGCCGTAAACAGACAACCGGGTGATCCTTCAGACCCTTCTCAAAGGGCTGCTTATCGTGCTGTTGGGTTAATCCAGTTTATGCCTGCCACTGCACGCGGGCTTGGTACATCAACCCAGCAGCTCTATGGGATGACTAATCTTCAACAGCTTGACTACGTGTATAAGTATTATAAAGGTTATTCCGGAAGGATTAATTCTTTTGAGGATATGTACACTGTAAATTTTTGGCCGGCCGCTCTTGGAAAACCACTGCACTATGTTATGGAAACAAAAACGCTATCAGCATCCCTTGTGGCAAAACAAAATCCTGTTTTCGATCTCAATAAAGATGGAAAAATAACTTATGGGGAGTTTTTAACTGCAATCAGGGCAATAAAGGAGAAGCAGCTCGGCCACAACGCAGCTCGGGTTTTTGAAAAAAAAAAATAATTGCCTTTGGGGGGTTGGCTTTGTTTGCTGTTGGGGCGCTTGTGGCAATATTGATAAAAAGCAGATAATATGTGGATAGATAAAATATTTGAAAGATACCCGTTTTCGGGTGCGGGAGTAACCCTAGCGGGCACAATCCCCTCATTTATTAATGAACTCAACAGTGTGCTTCAGTTTTGCTCTCTCACAATAACAATTGTTTTAGGCCTAATTGCGATTTCAGTACATATGGAAAAAAGAAAAAATAAAAAAAATGATTCCCAAAAGTAAGCGATACAGAATAACAGCCATATTCTTTTTCTATATTGCCACACTCACAGTGCTGGCAATATTTAAGGGTCTTGAAAATTTGGCAATTACGGGGTTTACTGTGCTTTCCGGTGCAATATCAATTTACGTATGGGGAGAAACTAAAAGAAAAAGTGATGAAAATATTTAAGTTATTGGTTTTTATTACAGGGACAATGATGATGCTATTGTCCTGTTCCCCACAAAAAAGGGTTGAAAGAATACTTAAGAATAACCCGTATCTTTTGGCTGAAGAGATCATTACTGTCAGGGACACAGTTCTTGTTCCTGGTATAATTGCAGACACAATGGTTATAACCAATAAGGCTGATACAGTAGAAATTTATAAAGATCGCCTATATACCCGTGTAATAAGAATTATGGATACTCTGTATATTCACTCAGAATGTTTTCCTGACACAATTATAATTGAAAGGGAGCTGACAGTACAAAAGATTAAAGAGCTACCAACAGGAAAAGAGAAACAAACTGCAGGATGGCTTTTTTCAATTTTTTTGTTTTGTGCTCTGTTGTTGTTTCTTGCCGGCAGGGCACAGGAAAAACGATAAAGAGGCGTTCTAAAAAACCCGACAGGATCCTGTCGGGTTTTTTTTGTACTTTTACCAACAAATATAATATTGTTGAACCATTGTTGAACCATTTAACATTAAATATTGCTATGCTGTTTAGAATAAGCCAGTTAATTAGCAGTGTTCGAGTCCTGGTGGGGCTACAGCCTTCAAAAGTAACTGCCTGAATGTCAGCAGTATAAAATTTTAAATATTCAGCAGGTGACAAATTTGCGTTATTTCAATGGTTGTAAAAAAACGCCATTCTGTTCGGTTTGCCCAGTAAATATTGGTTTTGCTTTTTAAGGAACTAGGCTCGATTCCTGATGCTTTTCATTCTCCTTTTTGTGTTTTTTTTGCAACAATGCACGAAGTGCACTCCAAAGAGAACAAATCGCGCGTTATGAAAAGGTTTCTTAGTTTACCAGAAATAGTATCGAGCACTCAAGATATTCTGTTATTAATAATTATAATCAACATTATTTATCAATTGTTTTTTCACACACACAAGGATGCTGAAATAATATGAGTTGAAATTCTTCTGTCAATATGTTCCCAAACATGACAAATTGCTTTGTGTTTTATACCTGGAAACACTTCTGTTTCAATTCTCTCATTTTTGGGTGTTTCACCCTGAAATGCATCATTGCGTTTCGATTGAGTTTCCGTTAATTCCATTGCGGAATAAACGCTACTGACAAAATGTTTTATTTTATTATTATCAAACGAGGTGTATAGTGTAAGAAAAAGGATTACCACCAGTACCCTTGGTAGAATTTTGTTTGATTTTTCAATCCAATTATTATTCATGATTATGAAAATTTCAATTAACAATACAAAAGTACTTTAAAATTACTCGCTGACAATAGGTAATTTGTGCAGTGTTTTTATAAGTATTTAATGCAAAACTGAAATATATTCAGATTAGAGATATTTTGTTTTATACTAATAATCTAAAAATACACATTCTCAATGTACAACTACACATCAATAATCTTATTTTTCAGGGCATAAACCACAACATCAACAACACTTGTCAGTTCAAGTTTTTCCAGAATATTTCTTTTGTGAGCTTCAATAGTGCGATGACTTACATCAAGTTCTTTTGCAATTTCTTTAGAGACCATTCCCTGAGCCATATACTTTATTACTTCAATTTCTCTTTCAGACAAACATGTTAATTTGCTTTGAGAATACTTGTCACCGTATTTAGCACGTCTGATAAAATTAGCAGAAAGATTGTTTCTTATTTTATGTGAAACATATTCTTTTCCGTCAATCACTTCATATATGGCTGCTACCAGCTCCTCCTTTGAGATATCTTTTTGAATATAACCGAGAGCACCATTTTGAAAAGCTCCCAAAATCAATTCTTCGTCAGTGTTGCTTGACAAAACCAAAACAGCAGTTGATGTTTTCTCAGTTACCTTTTTTGCAATTCTCAATCCCTCAAGATCAGGCAAAAACATGTCAAGCAACAATACATCAACTTCCAGCTCGATAATTCTTTCAACAATTCCATCAGGAACAGACTGGTCTCCTACAACCTCAATATAATTTTCATTTTGAAACATTGCTTTTATTCCATCTCTAATCAACATATGGTCGTCAAGCAAATACAATTTGATTTTTTTTAATTCACTCATATCACTTTGTAATTTAATGAAAAACTAAACCTGCTCCCTTTTTCGGGAATACTTTCAACAAACATTCTTCCTCCGTTTATAATAATCAATTCTTTGCATAGCATCAACCCAAGCCCCATCCCTTTACTGGAGTGCTTTCCGATTTTGCTGAAGTCACATGCTGTTGTCATTAGCTTATCAACATCATTTTCTGCAATTCCAATCCCCTGGTCAATAACACTAAAAACATAACCCGATTCAATCTCTGTTGATTCAATTCTTATTTCTGATCCATCAGGAGAGAATTTGATTGCATTGCTGATTAAGTTTCTTAATACAGCTGAAACCATAGAAAAGTCAGCAAAAACGTGAGTGTTTTCTAAAACTTTGTTGATGATGATGATGTTTTTTTTCTTTGCTTCGTGTTCAATTAACAAAACTACTTTTCCTACAGCAATGCCCATATCAATTTCTTTTGGAGAATAGCCCGGATTACCTTTTCTGAGAATTACCCATTGCAATATATTTTGTATAAGTTCGTGATGCCTATTTGCTTCTTCCTTAATTTCAAAAAGACATTTATAGAGTGTCCCTTTGTCAATATCATGAAAGTTTTCATATATAACATTTGAAGTGGTTTTAATTGAAGAAGCTGGAGTGAGAATGTCATGTGCAAGAATAGCTATGAACTTATCTTTAATGGAATTTGCCTCCTGTAGGTTTTTTTCTGATTGCTGAAGGGAAAAGTTAACCTCACTGAGAGAGTTATTGTGTTCGACCAACAATTTGCCAATTTTTAGTTTATTTTTTAAAGACCTGAACATAAATATCATGCTCGCCAGCATCAACAATAAAATAATCATTAAATATAGCTTCTGAATTTGTGATTTTTTTTCTGATTCTTCCTGATATATTTGATGGATTTGTAAGCGATCAATATCAGTCTTATATTTTTCTTTTGCTTTTATTTCCTGAAACTGAAAATCCTGATTGATAGACATTAAACTATCATTAAAAAACTGAAATTTTTTATATGACAATATTGCAGAATCCAATAGCCCTAAATTCTCATATGAGATTGCCAATTCTTCATGTCCGCTTGCCAATACTTCTGTTCTTCCAAGACGTTCTGCCGTTTCAATTCCTTTTCTGGAATAGTGGATAGCCTCATGATAGTCTCCTTTTGCATTATGCGTCTGGGCAAGATGAACATAGCTTTGGCATACATGCCAAACAGCATTTTTTTCAATTGCTTGCTCCAAAGCAAGCAAGAAATACTTTTCTGCCAGATCATACTCTTGCATTTTAAAATATGTTAGGGCAATATTTCCATAACTAACAATAATTCCATTTGAGGAATTAATTGCCAGCATGTATTCCAATGACTTTTCAAAAAAAGACAAACCCTCTTCAAAATTATTCTCTATGACAAGCAAAACACCCAGATAATTTGTTGCATATGCGATGCCAAGTGTATCGTTTAGTCTGTGTGACACCTCAAGGTATTTTAAGTAATAAAATCTGGCTTGGGGATAATTTTTTGTTACAAAATACTCCTGTCCAATTCCATTATAAGCCTTTTTAATAATTTGAGGCAGATTGTGTCTTTTTGCTTCTTCCAAAATCATGTTATAGATGAAGAAAACTCTGGAATATTGCATTTGTCGTGAATATGAAGCTCCAATGTAATAAGCGGCATCCAATGAAACTGATTTGTATTCAATATTTTTTGTGTAATTATATAAGTGTGTCGTTTTTCTAAAAACATTCTGCAGAATGTTACGTGATTCGTTAATGTCTGCATCAATTAAGCTTATTCCTCTGTTAATTTCTGAACGATAGTATTCTATTGAATTTGTTTCTCCATACTCAATATACTTTTTGCTAAAATTGTTTTGGCTTTTCCCATGAAGAGAAACTCCTAGTAGAATAAGAACAATCAAAAAGCATTTTCCAAACATTATTTATTGTTTATTCAGCTTTTAAAAGTAAATCAATTTTTCCAATTAGACTTTTATAATTATAAAGGTTTAATAGCTCGTACATCCAACTCTCATATACAGCTTTTACTACAAGTCTGGTTATAATCAGTGTAAGATATGATAAGACATAAGAAAAAGCAGGCAATTTGCCTGCTTTTAAGATAACATTATGATTGTAAGTGTATGAAAGGGCTTTGTCGCAATATCTCTTAAATCAGGCAATCGTAGGTTCAATTAGTAAATACAAACAAAGGATTGCACAAATTACCTATAGAAATACTGTCTAAATTACCTATGGAAATAAAAATTAACGGATTTAATTTTGTAATTACAAATGTAGATAATTCTACATGGTACACACACTAAACCCGAAACATTTATGACCGCTGGGGGGGGGTCGTTTCGGGTTTTCTTTATTTAAACCCTGTTTTATAGTTGTTATATTTGCGCTAATTACTTATAATTGTATTGGTATAAATACCTATAAAGGATAGCAATAACTTGGTTATCTTTAGAAACTTTTTTAAAAACGAATATGAAAAAATTAGTTCTCATTGGTATAGTAAATATCTTACTTATGTTTAATTTAGCTGCACAAGGTGTAGCGATTAGTGTAACAGGAAATACTCCTAGCTCTTCTGCAATGCTTGACGTATCAAGCAATGAAAAAGGAGTCCTTATTCCACGTATGACAGAAATGGAAAGAGATGTAATTGTTGCTCCCGAACATTCATTGTTAATATATCAAACTGATGGCATATCAGGTTTCTATTTTAATGCCGGTACAACGCTTTTGCCCGATTGGGTTGCATTGATAACAGCAGTAAATTTGTATTGGAGCAGAAATATTGTAAGTGGATCCCTTTTTCCACTAACTCTGACAGATGATGTGGGCGTAGGTACTGATATTCCTGATGCAAAGCTACATATTAAAGGAGAAACAAGTGACAATAGCACACACGCTATGAAAGCTGAAGATAGCTCAGGTGATATTTTGCTTGGAGTGAGAAACGATGGTGAAGTCAGCTTTAAAAATTATACTTTTCCAATTGCTGATGGTTTGCCAAATCAGGTGTTGAAAACAGATGGTGCAGGTAATTTGTTTTGGGCTGATGCAGGCAGTTCTGTCAATCTTGAAGCTGCAAGTGTATACATGAGTGCAAACCAAAGCATTGGAATTGCATTTACGTTGGTAAACTTTGATACCGAAAAATACGACGACAATAATAATTTTGACAACACAGCCGGTAATTATATGTATGTGTGTCCTTCTGACGGCAAGTATCTTGAGCATATCCGCTTTAAAGGAGCACAGGTTGGAAATGGACAGTGGTTCATCTCTCTGCGGGTTAATGGTGCTGATGTGGCCTATTCATATAGCCAGGCAACTGGTGTTGCAGGTCCAATTAATGATGCAACAATTAACCTTACAGAAATTTTCCAGTTAAACCAAAACGACTATATTCAAGTTTTTGCAAGATGTACATCAGGGGCTAATAATGCACAGGGGACAGCAGGATTTTCAATTTTTAATGTTGTAAAAGTTGAATAATAAAATATTAATCACTTTTTGAGTGTTGTTTGATTACGATAAGGGTATATTAACATGATATTCGGTAAGAATAACCATTTATCTTTAATCGCGACCGTTTTCCTTATGGCACACAAAACAAAACCCCATACTGAACAGTTGCAAAAAGTGAGTTGATGCAAAATTTTATGTGTATTGATTGAAAGAATGAAAAAGCACATCTATTAGTGTTTTTTATCAATATATGGCAGTGTGTTTTTTAACACCCACACAATAAGTCACATAGGATCTGTTTTTGAATTTTTGCTTTGCAAAATCACAAAACCAATTGCACAAAATACTTACAAAAACCTTCATTATTTACTTACTGATTTCGTTTAGAATGACATTATTTTTATAGAGTTGTTTTTCAAAAAAAAAAAAATGTGTTATGATGAAAATGATTACAATTTTTACAATACTATTGTTAAACGGAATTGTTGTTTTTGGACAAAATACGCAATCCGATTCAAAAGAAGAAAGCAAAGAGATTCTTTTTGTTTTCTTTGCCCAAAATGAAGATGAATTTATTTCAGCAGTTTGTTTTCTGGAAAATCATAAATATGTTGACGTGATGCAGCATTGCTTTAGTGAAAGATTGATTTATGTAATTATTGATAACATATGGTTTGAAGATGAAGCCGGTTTTTTTGAAATGTTTCAAAATGCTTTCACTGAGACAATGCATATCAGATTGGTTCTTGATGAAAGCGGGCTGAATTATTTGTACACCCAGTGTTACAGTGAAATTGTTAAACAATAAACAGTTGTATTATGAAAAAAATTCAATACATTCCCTTTATCTTAATTGTTTTTTTACAGACATGTGGTTATTCACAGTCGTACAATATGAATAATAACCCCGTTACAACCTGTAGTGGGTTTTTTTATGATTCAGGTGGTCCTGCTAATAATTATGGAGACATTGAAAATTTCACAAAAACATTTACCCCTGATGTGGCAGGCTCAAAACTTAGGTTCAATTTCACAAGTTTTGAAACAAGAAACGCCAATGATTATCTTGAGATTTATGATGGCCCCAACACAGCTTCGCCATTGATAGGGACTTATCACACAGGTAATTCGCCAGGATTTTTTGAGGCAACCAATGCCACAGGGCAGATAACCTTCCGCTTTATATCTGATGCAAATCAAAACAGGCCAGGCTGGGTAGCTGAAATAAGTTGCTCTGCCCCTCCTCCCTGTGAAAATCAAACCATATTGGGGCTTCCCTTTTCACAAACAGGATTAAACACATCGGCGGGAGGAAATAATTACAACAACACTAACGCCTGTGCCACCTCCTACATGAACGGCGATGATTATGTTTTTAAATATACGCCGGCAGCAAACGAGTGTATTGATGTTATTGTAACAAACACAGATATCAGAACTGGAGTTTTTATTACTCAGGGATGTCCCAATGTAGGTTCATGTGTTGGTTTCAAATTAGGCTCAACAGGAAATCAGGCTATAATCGGAGCAAACCTCACCGCTGGTGTTGATTATTATATTATAGTTTCAACATGGCCTTTGCCTGATAATACTCCTTTTGATATTCTGGTTCAGAATTGTGGTCCATGCGAAAATCAAACAATATTAGCGTTGCCATTTTCTCAATCTGGCTTGCATACTTCATCTGGTATCAATAAGTTCAGTAACACTTCGGCCTGTTCAAACAATTACATGAACGGCGATGATTATGTATTTAAATATACACCACCTGCTGATGAGTGCATTGATGTTATCCTTTCAAATACAATTGACTATGTGGGTGTTTTTATCACAGAAGGATGCCCAAATACAGGCACCTGTGTTGTTTCAAACACAAATTCTTTGGGTAATCCTTCCATTTCTGGGGCGAATTTAACAGGTGGAGTAACTTATTATATAACTGTGTCCACATGGCCTCTGCCCTATAATAGTCCATTTGATATTTTAGTACAGACTTGTCCGCCTCCGGGCCCCTGCGAAAATCAGACTATTTTAGCATTACCTTTCTCACAAACAGGGATGAATACATCAGCCGGAGGAAATAACTATACCTGGACAGATGCCTGCGCTAGCATGTATATGACAGGTGATGACTATTTGTTTAAATATACACCGGCATCAGATATTTGTATTGATGTTCTATTGTTAAACACAGGCCCAAACTGGGTTGGGTTGTTTATTACAGAAGGATGTCCCGATGTGGGAACCTGTATAGCTTCTCATTCTTCAATTTCAAATCCATTCATAATTGGAACAAGTCTGACAGCTGGTGTTACTTATTACATTACTGTGTCCACATGGCCTCCGCCAAACAGCACTCCTTTTGATATTATTGTTCAGGAATGTTTGCCTCCGCCACCAAATGATGAGTGTATAAATGCCATCTCTTTAACAGTAAATCCCGATTTATCTTGTGCAGTAGTAACAAATAGCGCTACACAGGCGGCTACAAATTCAGGAATTTCAGCCTGTGTTGGTGTAGGTGCTGATGATGATGTGTGGTTCAGCTTTGTTGCCACAAGCACAACTCACACAATTGACATATCAAATGTAACAGGCACCTCAACAGACATGGTGCATGAGGTTTTTTCAGGTGGTTGTGGTGGCTTAACAAGTATTGGTTGCAGCAGAGACAATAACAGAAGCTGGAATGGCTTTACAATTGGTCAAACATATTATGTTCGGGTTTATACATATTTAAATGGACAAAATCTCTATGCTGAAAATTTTGATATTTGTATAGGGACACCACTACCATCTCAGGCAAACAATACTCCCTGTGGAGCAATTCCTTTGAATGTGGGAGTTAATGGTAATTGCATTCTTGATGTAGCTGTGCTTGAGGCAACAGCAACACATACATTAGGAGTTCCACCGCCGGGATGTGGGGTTCCTGGTCCTGATGTATGGTTTACTGCTGTTGTACCAGCATCAGGAAGGCTTATAATTGATACTGATCTTGCTGGTGGTCTTGTGAATTTTAACATGGCTATGTATAGTGCACCTGATTGCAACGGTCCTTTTAATGTAATTGAATGTGATATGTGGGATAGCCAGAACGGCTCAGTACCAATGATATGCCGAACAGGAATATTGTGCTCTGTTCCGGGCAATTGTCAGAAAAACCCAACAATTACACCTGGATCAACAGTTTATATAAGAGTGTGGGAACAGGGTGGAGCCCAATTTGGCCCTTTTAGTATTTGTGCCTATGAGCCGTTAACACCAGGCCCACCTTCAGAATGTATCAATGCATACGTTATACCTTCAATTCCATTTACACAAACAGGACAAACTACATGTTGTGCAGGGAACAATGTGACTTCTGCAATGGCTTGTGCCAGTTCTTATCAGATTGGAGAGGATTTCTTGTATGTATATACTCCCACTCAGAATGAAATTGTTGATATTCTTATTTCAAACACATTAAATATGACAGGTGTTTTTGTTACAGAAGGATGTCCATCTGCTGGTGGTGTATGTGTTGGAATGAATGTTCAGAACGCTGGAAATCCATTTGTTTGTGGTGTAAGTTTCACTGCCGGTAACACATATTATATTATGGTTGACACATGGCCAGGTCCTGCATGTACTCCTTTTAATATTGACATTCTTCCATCAGTGGGCCCCCCCTGCGCATTGAATTATTCGCCAAGCCTGATTCCTTTTTTCCCTGATCCAAATGCAGGTACTGATATTACAATTACAATTGATGACAGATTCTCGGCAACCTACATCCCAATTGGCTTTGATTTTTGTTTTGATGGGTTACAATACACCCAGTTGTTGGTTTCTTCCAATTCTTATGTGATTTTTGATCCCTCAGGTTGTGCTACTAATCTCCCAACTTCTAATGCAATGCCACACGTTTTGTCAGGTTGGGAAATTACAGCAGCAGTCCCAAATATTATAAACGCTCCCAGAAACTGCATAATGTTTCCCTGGCATGATACAGACCCTTCAATAAGCGGCACAATCAAATACCAAATACTGGGTGTTGCTCCTTTCAGAAGATTTGTACTTACTTTTAATGATGTGCCTCACTATGGTTCATTATGTAATACTACTTACTTCTCAACTGTACAATTGAAATTATTTGAAACGACGAATAATATTGAAATGCACATGACATCAAAACCATTCTGTACTGGCTGGAATGAAGGCAGAGCAATACTTGGGCTGCATAATTTTAACGGAACTATTGCAGTTGTGCCTCCGGGATATAACAGCCCAACACACTGGAATGTTACAAACGAGGCATGGCTTTTTGAGTACAATTGTCCTGATTGTTTGGTGCTGCCCGTTGAACTGTTTGCCTTCAATGGGCAATTTGTCAGACATAAAGTGAATAAACTTACCTGGAAAACCGCATCTGAAAAAAACAACCACAAGTTTGAAATTGAAAGGCTGAATGATTCAGGAAGCTTTGACTATATTGGAGAAGTGATTGGAAGTGGCAACACTAATCACACATTGTCTTATGAATTTTATGATAATTCTGCCCCTGAAGAGATTGCATATTACAGGTTAAAACAGTTTGATTTTGACGGAAAATACAATTATTCACAAACCATAAGTGTTGATCCGCAATTGAAAAATTCATTTATAGCTTCCATTTCACCAAATCCAGCTGATGACCTTCTTAATGTGAATGTTGGTTCTGCCTTGGCAAACGGAATTTTTGTTCTGGTTTCACCTGAAGGAGTTGAGCATGTTTTAAAAACAGATATCAATGTTGATGGGAAAGATGTATTCACTTTGGACGTTTCAAAGTTTCCTTCAGGGATGTATTTGTTTGTTATCATGAATAACAATAAGGAAAAAGTATTTACTGAAAAATTAATAATCAAGTAATTGATACATAAAAGTAAAGCATAGAAAACATACCCAAATGCATTGTTAATAGTTAAAAAATGAAAAAAAATATGAAATGACAAAAACACATATGGGATATCTTGAGGATATCATTCCGGGAATCGCATCCGGTTTTTGTGCTATGGTGGTAATAGAAAAATGCATATGCTTTTTATTACATTGTAACACAAAAACAGGTTTTTATAAAATATAAATCATGGTAGTAATAAAAAAAGAAATCAAAGTCATTATAAGAAAAGAGATAATTATATTTATTGCATCTTTTCTTGTTCTGTTTAGCTTAAGTGCTCAGAGTCTGATAATTATAAGTCCCCCGCCTGCAGATGGGTATGATAATACAATAGGTCCAATTCACAGAAGAATTGGAGATATGTATTCAAGACATGCTGCCATTTATAAAGCAAGTGAAATTAACTTACCTGCAGGTGGAACCATAACAGATGTGGCATGGTATAAAGCAGGAAGTGACTCACGTAATGAGCCTACAGACTTGTTGATTGTTTATCTCAGGCATACATCCATTGATGAATTTCCTGTTCATCCAGTTGTATGGTCTGACTTTGTGCCTGCAACAGAAAACTTCAATCAGACAGGAGTGCAATTCCTTTCAACTGATGGTTATTGGTTTAACATCACTCTTGATACTCCTTTTTTATATAATGGAACAGATAATATTATGGTTCTGGTTGAGTTTCACAAAGGAGGCTCAACAAGTTTTCCATCACAAATTAACTGGACTTATGAAACAGTTGTAAGTGCCTCCTCTTCAGAATCACGCACTTTTATTCCTCCGGATATTGACAGACACGAAAGAAGACCCAGTATTCGGTTCAATCTGCCTGTTCTTCCAGTTGAACTGCTTTTCTTTAGCGGACAATTCATCAGACATGAAGTGAATAAACTCACATGGAAAACAGCTTCTGAAACAAATAATGAAAAATTCCAAATTGAACGGATGGATGATAGGGGAGAATTTATTTGTATTGGAGAAATGAAAGGAAATGGGAATTCCAATAATGAAATATTATATGAGTTTTATGATGATTTTGCTCCAGATGGTATTGCATATTACAGGCTAAAACAGATAGATTTTGACGGTGCATTTGAATATTCACAAACAATAAGTGTTGTTTCTGCATTGAATAACAATTTAATTGTCAATATTTATCCAAATCCTGCAGAAGATATGATAAGTGTAGATGTGGACTGCCCTCTGAAAAATGCAGAATTTTTTCTGATTTCAACTACAGGAGTGGAATTTGAGTTGAAAACAAATGTTAATGCCCATACTCAAGATGCTTTCACTATTGACGTGTCCGGGTTTTCTCCAGGAATCTACTTGTTTGTTATCATCAATAACAATAAGGAAAAAGTATTTACTGAGAAATTAATAATTAAATAATTGATAAATATAAGTAAAGCATGAAAAACATACCCAAATGCATTGTTAATAGTTCAAAAATGAAAATAATTGTAATCAATTAAAAACTTACTTGTATCATAAAATAGAGAATACAATGAAACATCAAATTCAAAATTTCATCAAATCATTCGAAACCCGCATCTTCTTGGAGAGAGAAAAAAAAAATCAATTAAACAACCTTCATGTTAATGCAACACATGGAAAAAAATTGGTTGTAACCCTATTTTTACTGTGTTTAATTCTAAGCATAGGCAATGCCATTTTCGGGCATGGAGTGGTAGTGAGCAACGTGTCTATTACCGGACAAAACACAACTAATGGTTACACCCTCGTGCAGTTCGACATTAGTTGGGACAACTCCTGGCGAGTAAGCTCTGGACCAGAAAACTGGGATGCCTGTTGGGTATTTGTAAAATACCGTTTAAAAACGCAAACTATTTGGAACCATGCTACCTTGAACACTTCAGGGCATACTGCACCTGCTAACAGTACCATTAGCACTCCGTCCGACGGAAAAGGAATATTTATTTACCGATCTGCTGATTTGGTGCAAGGCAGTGTAAGTTATCCAGGAACACAACTCCGTTGGAACTACGGCATCGATGGGATTGCCGATGACGATAGCGTGGAAATATGTGTTTTTGCAATAGAAATGGTATATGTGCCACAAGGTAGTTTTTATGTGGGCGATGGCACAAGCGTATTTTTACAAGGGCAGTTTGAAAGCGGCACTAGCGGAACACCTTTCCAAATAACCTCCGAGGGGGCACTGACTCTCGGTGGTGGTGTACTAGGTAGCCTTGGCAACAACAATGCAAGTGGAATGGCCAGCGTTGATAATTTTAACGATGCTACCAGTCAAACCTTACCAGCTGATTTCCCTAAAGGATATGCGGGTTTTTACTGTATGAAATACTCCATAACCCAAGAGCAGTATGTGGTATTTTTAAATAAACTGACACGAGAGCAGCAAAATACTCGAACTGCAACGGCATTAGGTGTAGGAACTATAGCGGTTACCAACCGCTATGTAATGTCTAATTCATCAACTATGTCGAATAGAAATGGAATAAGATGTGATGACCCTATAGATGCCAATGATCCCATAACTTTTTATTGCGATTTTAATGGCAATGACACGCCCAACGAGGCAGGCGATGGACAAAACATTGCCTGCAACTATTTAAGTTGGGGCGACCTTGCCGCATATTTAGATTGGGCAGCCCTGCGACCCATGACCGAGCTGGAATATGAAAAAGCCTGTCGTGGCAATCAGTCAGCAGTAGCCAATGAATATGCCTGGGGTTCTACTAGCATTACCCAGGCCACCGGCATAAGCAACAGCGGAGCCGATAACGAAACGGCAAGTAATGCAGGAGCTAATTGTGCTTATGACAATCATGCCAGTGTGCCAGGACCAATGCGTGTTGGTAATTTTGGGCAGGGTGTAAACACACGAGCAGGCGTGGGTGCAAGCTATTATGGCATTATGGAGCTAAGTGGCAACCTATGGGAACGCCCCGTAACGGTGGGGATTCCCCCAGGCAGGGCATTTACAGGAACACATGGCAATGGATCATTAGATGCCACCGGTAATGCTGATGCCACTAATTGGCCAGGCACAAATGGCTCAGGTGCCGGTTTTCGGGGCGGACAATTTCAAACTACTCCAGCCCAACTGCGAGTGTCCAGCCGCGTCAGCACAAATGCCGCCTCAGGTTTTCGTAGCTGGACAAACGGCGGTCGTGGAGTTCGGTTGGAGCCATAGCCAGGGTTTATATTATAAATCATTTAAAAACACAATAATATGAAATTAAGAAAAATTAGTTGTTTAGCAATAATGCTACTCATATTGCAATCAAAAGCCTTTGCTCAATACAATGTAGGCAACGGCTGTGGATTTGCGTATAGTTGTGCCGGTGAATTGCCATTACCTATAGAATTACTTTATTTTAAAGCTGAGTGTATGCAAAGCAATGTAAATTTTAAATGGGCAACAGCAAGCGAAACCAATAACAATTTTTTTTCCTTGGAGAGAAGTTTTGATGGTGTATATTTTGAAAGCTTTGGTGTAGTTGCAGGAGCAGGCAACAGTAGCCACACGATTCATTATTCAGATACATATAAAAATGCTTTTAACGGCATTTCGTATTATCGACTAAAACAAACAGATTTTGATGGGACTTACGAATACTCAAACATTATTGCTGTAAATTGTAATGATAAAACAAATAGAGAAATTAAGATTTATCCAAATCCTGCTCAAGATATGATAAGTGTAAATGTGGACTGCCCTCTGAAAAATGCAGAATTTTTTCTGATTTCTACTACAGGAGTGGAATTTGAGTTGAAAACAAATGTTAATGCCCATACTCAAGATGCTTTCACTATTGACGTGTCCGGGTTTTCTCCAGGAATCTACTTGTTTGTTATCATCAATAACAATAAGGAAAAAGTATTTACTGAGAAATTAATAATTAAGTAGTTTAGGGATTCAGAAAAATTCAAATATTAATTTTATATAACGCAAAAATTGACACTATGAAAAAAAGATTATTAAAAAAAGAGTTGATTACATTTTTAGCCTTATTTTTTGTGTCGCTCAGTTTGTTTTCGCAGTCACAAATTGTTATTGGACCACCTCCTGCAGACGGAATGGATAATACTATTGGCCCAATACATAGAAGAATTGGCACAATGATTTCCAGACACGCTGCAATATATAAAGCTAGTGAAGTTAATTTGGCTTCAGGAGCTACAATAACAGATATTGCATGGTTTAAAAATGAAACAGGTTCACATAATGAGCCTGACGATTCATTAATTATTTATTTTAAGCACACCTCTGACACTGTATTCTCGTCTGCCAGTGTAGTTTGGGCAGATATTGTGCCTGCAGCAGAAAACTTTAATCAAACAGGTGTTCCCTTTCTTTCTACAGATGGGTATTGGTTTAATTTAACCCTCGATGATCCATTTATTTACAATGGCACTGATAATCTTATGGTTTTGGTGGAATTTCACAAGGGTGGTTCAGTGAGTTTTTCATCACAGATTAAATGGACATTTCAAACAGTTGTAAATGCCTCTGCATCAGAATCACAAACCAACATTCCTGAAAATATGGACAGGCATAATTACAGACCATCCATACGATTCACTTATGAATCATATACAGAACCAACGAATCAGGTGACAAACCTTGCAGCCGTCAATGTAACAACAACAGAAATTCCACTTGTATGGACACCGGCATTGCCCGGAACGCAAGCCCCTCAGGGATATTTAATTAAGCTCAGTGAAGCAACTATTAATGATCCTGTTAATGGTGTTGACACTCCTGATACTCTTGTTGTAACAGGTGGAAAAGCCAACAAAAAAGTTACACCTGCCACTTCAGTAGGAACTTCGTCATTTTTGAACATGCAAGCAGGGAAAATGTACTATTTTAAAAACTATTCATATGTAAACAGCAGTAACTCAATAATTTATAACACAAATGCAGTTCCACACATCTATCATGCTACATTGCCCAACATTGTTACTAACTTAAGTTTTAATCCTTCAGGAGCTGCTACAGCAACAATCAACTGGCTGTCTCCAGTCAATTATGATCCTGTTAATCATAGTGTTCTGGTTTTCGTAAAGCCAGATTCACCTGTAAATGTGGGAAATCCTTCCATATCTCCTGTTTTATATACACCTAATACAAACATTAACTCAGGCACAACCTATGAGCATGATGTTCAAGCCCGCTGTGTGTATTCAGGAGATGGAAACAGTGTGTCTGTAGATGGTCTTGATAACGATAATACTGCCTATCATATTTTAGTGTTGACTGTTGTTGATATGGCTAATTCCAATCTTACACATTCATATTCAGATGCTGTTTTGCAGAGCTCAATACCGCAAAACTTAATAGCAAACTCCAGAAATGATAATGTTCAAATCTTTCCAAATCCTGCAAACACACATATTAAAATCGTTTCATCTCAAATGCTGGAAAAAATTGATATGTTCAATATTCTGGGTGAACTTATGTTTTCCTTTGAAATTAATGCAAAAGAGACAACAATAAATGTGGAATCATTTGCAAATGGAATTTACTTTCTTGAAATGGTTTCTGATAACAAAAAAAATGTAAGAAAGATAATTATTGAAAAATAAACCTTAAATTTGAAAATGAAAATTTGAGTGTAATACTTTTATCTTTTGCCGGGATTTAAATTTTTATATTATGGAAACATCAAAAATTGACATACATGATTCCTACAGTGGATTCGATTTGAAAATCTTGTCAGCTTTGAAGTATCATTTTTTTAAAAGACCCCTTAAGATAATATCAACATCATTTAATCAAACAAATAAAATAGTTATGCAAAAAATATCATTATCAATAATATTACTAATTTGGGTTAGTATATATTCGCAAAGTCAAACCGTTTTTAGTTCAAAGTTGCCTATTGTAATCATTGATACAGATGGGCAGGAAATTTTAGATGAACCAAAAATAACAGTAAATATGAAAATAATTTACAATGGACCTGGAAATATAAACCATTTAAATGACACCATTTATCATTTCAACGGAAATATTGGAATAGAATTAAGAGGCAACATGTCACAACAGTCTCATGCACCAGCTTATGGTTTCAAAACCAGAGATGATTACGGAGAAAATATGAATGTTTCGCTTTTAGGTATGCCTTCTGAACATGTCTGGATTTTGTATGGTAGTCCGATGGATCCTACATACATAAGAAATGAGTTAACATATCATCTTTCAACACAAATGGGACATTATGCTTCAAGAACCAGATATTGCGAACTTTTTATAAATAATGAATATGTTGGATTGTACGCTCTTATGGAAAAAATTAAAAGAGATAAAAATCGGGTAGATATTTCAAAGTTGACTTCTGACGATACTAGTGGTGACGATGTAACAGGGGGTTATATAATAGAGCTAGGTGATTATGAAAGTGACTGGATTTCAACAGTTATAGACACCAGATTTCAATATGTTTATCCTAAAAAGAAAAACATTGTAGTTGAACAACAAGACTATATAAAAGAATATGTTGATAGTTTTCAAACTGCTCTTATTAATTCTAATTCTCTTAGTGATTATGAAAAATATATTGATGTAAATTCATTTATAGATTTTTTTATTATTCAGGAATTAAGCTTCAATCCTGATGCATACATTGGAAGTGTATTTTTTCACAAAGATAAAAACAGCAAAGGAGGAAAAATTAGAATGGGACCGGTATGGGATTTTGACTTAGCTTGGGGTATTTACCCTATGGATAGTTTTCAATACGAAATAGAAGGGCGATTATTTTGGTTTAAAGTACTTCTAAAAGATACCGTTTTCGAAAATATGCTCAAGTGTCGTTGGGAATATTTAAGAGAAGATATTCTCAAGACTACTGAAATATACTCGCATATTGATTCAGTTTCAAATATCATCAATCAATCAGCTTATTATAATAACAGCCAATCAATCGACCAACTTAAAACATGGATAAATGACCGTATTGAATGGTTGGATGAAAACATGCCAGGGAAATGCATAACCATTCCTGATAGTATAGATAATGAAGTAGAAAACATTAAAGTTTATCCAAATCCAGTATCCGATTACGCAATTATTTCTTTTAACTTCAAAGAACCCACAATTATTACAATAAAAGTGTATGATTTAATGGGCAAGGAGGTCAAGCAGGTTTCTGATAATCAATTATTTTCAGGCGAAAACACCATTAGTTTTGATGTAAGAGGATTATCTCCGGGAATGTATTTTATGTATATTCAAACAAACAGATTCATTAATTCTTTGAAATTATCAGTTATTAAAATAATTATCAATTGATTATATAACTTTCAAAAAAAGCATTTATATCCAAAAAACCAATTAATTTAGTTAAATAATATTATAATACTTTGATAAATACAAAGAAGCAAGAGATTAATTATTGGCCAAACGCATAGTAAGATGATAGAACTCTTTAAATTGAAAAAACATGAAAAAACTAGTATTTGTTTTTGCCATTGTACTTCAAACACAGGTCTTTTCTCAAGCCTGGATGCACTCTCCTTATTTGACCAAAACAGCCAATGAGGCCAATTACAATGACATTAGATCAGCTTTCAATTCATGGTGGGGCGATAGGCCTTATGCCAAGGGAAAGGGCTATATGCCATTCAAGAGGTGGGAATACATTAACCAATATCGTACATATCCAGACGGAAACTTTCCTGAACCTGGATCATATTACAAAGTTTATCAGGATGTTGTTAACCACTACAAAAACAACAAACACAATTTTGAAAAAACAGATGTATCAAACTGGATCCCTTTGGGTTTGACAGCCTGGGTCAATGGCAACGAGGGAAATGTCCCGGGCAACGGAAGAGTGAATGCAGTTGCTGTAGATCCAAACAACAGTCAGATTCTTTATATAGCTTCTGCTGCGGGTGGAATATGGAAGAGCGTTGATGGAGGGCAGAATTGGAATACAACTTTTGACCAAATGCCAGTGCTTGGCCTTTCGTCAGTTGCCATACACCCCGATAGCAGTCATATCGTTTTTGCGGGTACCGGCGACCGTGAAATGTATGGCGGGGCATTTCAAGGTATCTTCACAAAAGCTCAGGGAATATATAAATCTACCGATGGTGGAAATACATGGACTCCTTCCGGAATGAATAATGTGAGTTTGAACCCTATTAATAAAATCATATTTAATCCACAAAACCCAAAAACAATGTTTGCTTCGGCAAACGACGGCATATATCGTAGTTCCGATGGTGGCGACACATGGGTGCATACGTATAGCTCAACGAGAGTTACAGATTTGTTGTATCATCCTGCTGACACAAATATTTTGTATGGTGGTGGTTGTTCTTTTGTTATATCCACTAATGCGGGCAACAGTTTTTCTGAAGACAACAGTTTTCATGATGAGTATGGCAGAAGGGAAATTGCTGTTACTCCAGCAAATCCATCCTATGTTTATGTTCTTGCCACAGACATAAATTCTGGATACGGAGGCACATACCGTTCGGTCAACTCAGGAGCATCATTCACTTTGATGTCAGACAGTCCCAACTATCTTGGAACTGAAATGGACGCGAGTGATTCAGGCGGTCAGGGATGGTATGATTTGGCCATTGCTGTTTCTCCTGTCAATGCCAACGAAGTGTATATTGGAGGAATTAATGTTTGGAAAAGCACCAACGGAGGAAGTACATACAATATTCTTTCTCACTGGATGTATGACGATAGTAATCCCTCATTTTATACACATGCTGACATTCATTATCTGGGATTTTATGGCAACATATTATATTGCGGTAGTGACGGCGGGGTATTTTATACAGACGATTCTGGTGCCAGTTGGGTTGATATTTCTGAAGGACTTGGCATTTCGCAGGTATATCGCCTTGCATCTTCTCCTGTTGACCCTTATTTCATTGTTTGCGGCACGCAGGACAATGGTTCTAATAAACTGCAAAACGGTATATGGACACATGTGTATGGGGCCGATGGAATGCAGCCGATGACACACAGAACAGATACCAATACTTATTACTTTTCAGCCCAGTGGGGATTGCTCCTCAGAACAACCGACAACGGAAATACTGTTGACTACGTCCAGCCAGAAGGAGCCTGGCCGGGAGGATGGACAACTCCCTTCGACATGCATCCAACCAACAGTAATACGATATACGGCGGGTATGAAGAAATATATAAATCAACAGATGCAGGTGATTCTTGGGACAGATTGTCATTTATGGTTGTTTCTCCATCATTTACTGAAGATCCTCTTCAAAGACTCAAGGTTTCACCTGTGAATCCTGATTATATTTATGCTTCAAGAGATTCTGAGTTATTCATAACCAAAGATGACGGACTGACATGGACAACAATAGATTGCGGATACAATGGTTTAATCACAGGAATAGCCC
This sequence comes from uncultured Bacteroidales bacterium, assembly GCA_964526285.1. Taxonomy (GTDB): domain Bacteria; phylum Bacteroidota; class Bacteroidia; order Bacteroidales; family DTU049; genus CAYMAZ01. Next base: position 56,975 of record CAZGIW010000005.1, read on the forward strand.
TCTCATACACAAACCCCGAAGAATTGTGGGTTGCAGTTACAGGAAGTAGTGGAGACCGAATTTTCTACTCAAACGACGCCTATGCAAGCACAACCAATATCACAGGTAGTATCAGCGGAATAGGCATCAGAGCATTGGTGCACCAGAAAGACAATCACCATGCTCTTTTTGTAGGAACCGAAAACGCAGTCTTATATAAGGACACAACAATAAGCGCATGGATACCTTATGTAAACGGACTTCCCAATGTTATCATTGAAGATTTGGAAATCAACTATACAAACAATATGCTCAGAGCAGGAACCCACGGGCGTGGTATTTGGGAAACGCCAATCCCATTAGTTCAAACAATCGAGGAATGCACTTTATACAACAAACTCAGTGTATTCCCCAACCCTTCAAACGGTGTTTTTCAAGTTGATTTAAGCAATATTGAAAACATTCAGCAAATAATTGTTTTCGATATCACAGGAAAAAAAATCATCGAACAACCTGCCACTCAGGGCATTGCTACACTTGACATGACGACTTATGTAAGTGGAACATACTTCATCAAGGTTACAGCCGGGCAAAAGCAGTATGTGCAGAAGATTATTTTGCATAACTAGAACAACAATTCATAATACTGTTAAATATTTTGGGTGAACTTATGTTTTCCAATGAAATTAATGCAAAAGAAACAACAATAAGTGTGGAATCATTTGCAAATGGAATTTGCTTTCTTGAAATGGTTTCGGATAACAAAAAAAGTGTAAGAAAGATCATTGTTGAAAAATTAATCAGTTATTTGAAGTAGATTGAAAAATAATTTGTTATTAATCATTTTGCATAATTTGCCTACGAATTAATTGTATAAATTACCTATTGCTTTCTTGTCATTTGACACTAATTTTGTATGTAGAAATAAGTCAATTTCTAAAATGAAATCAGAAAAAAGAGATTCAGTACATTTTAAGTCTGCCTTTACAGTTCTTGTAATCATTTTTACAATGTTTTTCACCCTTTTTACAATTCTTGTAAAAGGAGCTGAAAGTATATCAGGCAAATCTGAAATCTACAATCATTCTTTCTCCTCTGAATTACTTTCAAAAAAATGATTCTTGGTTTTTCAGGAAAAATCCTGAAATAATTCTCACTTAGTATCATAAATGTATCAATAACAATTAAATAAACATTTAATTGTATAAAATATATTTATAAATTAAACTTTACAAAATTTTATAGTCTTATTAAACATAATAAATATAAGATTAGTTAAATTATTTACTCATGAAATCAAAACTAACAATTTTATTCACACTCCTTTTGATGAGTGTATTCATCGCAAAAGCTCAGTGGATGAATTTGACAAATGCAAACACAGTTTACATTGTTGAGTCAGATGGTATCATCCCCAAAACAACAGACGGAGGAGCCAACATGATATATTAAAATAAAATGACAAACAGATAATTTTTAATGATTTTTTAGAACCCACCTTAAAATAAAATTAATATGAAAAACCCTCGAATTTTAGTATTTCTGATACTGATACTGGCAATACAGACTGTATTAAAGTCAAACCCAATTGATTCAAAAGAGAAAGAAGCTCCCTCAGATGAAACAGTTGATAATTGGTTAACCAATAAAAACAACAGTGGTTTCATTGAAAATATGGGGCAAATGAGGGATTTCAACGGAAATCCGGTCCCTAATATTTTGTTTAAGGCTGAATCTCAAGGTATTAACTTTTGGATAACCGAAAAAGGTGTTGTTATTCAAACCTTAAATTTTATAAAGGAGCCGAAGTCTTTAGATGAGCTTACTGAAATAGAAATAGAAGAAGAAAAGATTACCGGAAAAAGAAAAACAAACAAAACTGTACAGTGGGAAAGAATTGATATTGAATTAAGTGGAGCCAGTATAGACAAATCAAAAATTATTAAGGAAAATCCTTATCCCGGCCATATCAATTATTTTTATACTCATTGTCCTGAAGGAATATATGATGTGAAAGAATATGGAAAAATCACCATACAGGATGTATATCCTGGCATTGACTGGGTCTTTTTCCGCCAAAGTGACGGATTGTTGAAGCATGAGTTTGTTGTTCATCCCGGAGCTGATTATAAGCAAATTGAATTGATATACAGAAGTAAAGAACCTGTAATTATTGATGAAACGGGACAACTGATAATGACAACCCGACATGGAAATCTAAAAGAAAATACACCTGTTAGTTTTTATAAAAACGAAGAAATATTGACATCCTTTGTAATGGAAAAGTCGGGTGTTGCTGATTTTATGGGTGAAACATGCTACGAAACAATTATTAAGTTTAATTGCCAACTGTCAGAATCCTATTATAGTGATATAAGCCATAAACTAATAATAGATCCTCAACTTGAATGGGCAACATTTATAGGTGGAAATGATCTTGAGGGGCCATATTCCATGAGTGCAGATGCCTCAGGAAACATTTTTATTGTAGGTTATGCTTCTAGTGCAGTAGTTCCTTTTCCAACTGTAAATCCGGGTGGAGGGGCATATTTTCAAGGAAGTATTGGTGCAGCGATAGACATTTTTATATGGAAATTTGATTTAAGTGGTGCTATTGTATGGAGTACATATTATGGAGGATGGGGGGGGACTGAGTATGCATATAACTGTATCATAGATAACTCTGATAATCTTTTAATTGTAGGTTTAACGAATCATGCTAATGCTTTCCCAACCCAAAACCCTGGTGGAGGAGCCTACTTCCAAGCCTCGTCATCAGGCAATACTGCAATAATAATGAAGTTTAACAATAATGGTGTTCGGCTTTGGGCAACCTATTTTGGCGGAACAGGAACTGATATTGGATATTCAATAGCTGTTGATGATTTTGACAACATTTTTATTACCGGAATGACAACAAGTGGTGCTGCTACTTTTCCGCTTCTCAATGCCGGAAGCTTTTTTCAAGCGGCAAACAATGGTAGCTATGATGCCTTTGTAGCAAAATTTAATAGTAATGGGGTTCTGCTATGGAGTACATTTTTCGGTGGGTCAGATATAGATATTTCTTATTCAATTACAACAGATCCTTTTAATAATATTTTTATAACCGGTTACACTTATTCTGCCAATTTTCCTCTACTAAATTCAGGCACCTATTATGATGGCATACATAACGGCAGCGGAGATATTTTTATTTCAAAATTCGACAATTCAGGCTCTTTGTTATGGTCAACTTATTACGGAGGAGACCTAGATGAACGAGGATATACTTGTATTACAGATGCTAACGGCAATTTATTTGTTACCGGAGCTACATTGTCAACAAACTTTCCTACCCTGAATCCAGGTGGTGGTGCGTTTTATCAAGGAACGAAAGGTCTCGATTATGACGTGATATTAATAAAATTTAATAACCAAGGAGATAGGTTATGGGCAACATATTATGGTGGAAATGGAATTGACATTCATGAGTCGTATGATAATTTAGCAATAAATTACTGCGGAAATATCTGTATGTCATTTCAAACACACTCAACAAATCTGGGGGCATTAGTTGGATGTGATGGAGGATATAATAGTTTGTCAACCAGTACAAGAGACCAGTATGTTACAGTTTTTGATAATGACGGCGTTCAATTATGGTCAACCTATTTAGGAGGTGATGGCGGTGACCTCAGATCTCCGGTAGAGTTTTATAATGAATATTTATTCGTTTCAGGAGAATGGACTATGGTATCTAATAGTGCATCTTATCCTTTAGCAGATCCGGGTGGAGGGGCGTATTTTGATAATACATTTAATGGTGTTGATGATGGTTTTGTTATAAGGTTTTTCATGGACTCCTGCTACTGTAGCAGCATTGTGTTGTCAGTTACTGCAAGCGCAACCAATGCATCCTGCTATGGAGTTTGTGATGGCACAGCCACTGCAAATCCCTCAGGAGGAACACCTCCATATACTTTTGCGTGGGATACATCTCCTGTTCAAGCAACTCAAACAGCAACAGGCCTTTGTGCAGGAACATATACTGTTACTGTAACAGATGCCAGCAGTGCAACTGCCACTGCCTCTGTTACAATTACAGAGCCATCTGCTGTGATTGTTGACCTTGGCCCTGACACTACCTTTTGTTCAGGATCTTCTCTGGTGCTTGATGCAGGAGCCGGTTTTGCTTCTTATG
>CAZGIW010000005.1:61236-65027 GCA_964526285.1 uncultured Bacteroidales bacterium
TCACAAACAGTGGAACTTATTCAGTTACTGTAACCGACAGTTTTGGATGTGAAGGCTATGATACAATTGTTGTTACAGTTCTTCCAGCTCCAATTGTTGACCTTGGGACTGACACTTCATTTTGTTCAGGATCTTCTCTGGTGCTTGATGCAGGAGCCGGTTTTGCTTCTTATGCATGGTCAACATCAGACAATACACAAACAATAACTGTCACAAACAGTGGAACTTATTCAGTTACTGTAACCGACAGTTTTGGATGTGAAGGTTTTGACACAATTGTTGTTACAGTTCTTCCAGCTCCAATTGTTGACCTTGGCCCTGATACTTCAATTTGTATTGGAGATATACTGACACTAGATGCCGGACCCGGGGTTTCATATTCATGGTTGCCTTCAGGAAGCACACAAACGATTGATGTAACAACAAGCGGAACCTATTCAGTTACGGTAACAGGAGCAAATGGATGTCAGGGTACAGATGAAATAACTGTTACAGTGGTCAGCCAAATGAATGCCACAATCACTCCTGCCGGTCCTGTGTGCAGTAATGATTCGGCTTTCAGCTTAACAGCTGCTAGCCCAGGAGGCACATGGAGTGGCACAGGAATTAGTTTGGGCGGACTATTTAATCCATCAGTTTCAGGACCCGGAACTTTTGAAATAACATATACAATCCCGGATCCATGTGGTAATTCCGATACTGTAGTAATCACAGTTTACGAATCTCCTCAATTGCAAATTTCCCATACAGATGAGACATGCATAGGAGCATCAGACGGCACGGCCGAGCTTATAGTAAACGGAGGTGTTCAGCCTTATGATATTGTTTGGTCAAACGGGGAATCTGAGGATTCGATTACAGGATTAGTTCCGGGAACATATTTTGCACTTGTAACTGATTTAAATGGGTGCATTGTATCTGAAACATTCATCATTCTTGGAGGAATTGACGACTGTTATCCTTCTCATATTGTAGTGCCTGATATTTTTTCACCCAATGGCGATGGAGAAAATGATGTGTTGTTTGTTTTGGGACAGGGAGTAAGGCAACTGGAATTTGTGATTTATTCCCGTTGGGGAGAGAAAGTTTTTGAAACCAGCGATATGAGTGTGGGATGGGATGGAACACACAGGGGAAAGCCCATGGATACAGCAGTGTTTGCTTACTATTTAAGGGCGATATTTAATAATGGCGAAGAAAAGATTATGAATGGTGATATTTTGTTAATCAGGTAAAAATTAAAATAAAACCAATATGAAAGCAAAAATAATTGTTTCAGTGGCAATGCTAATATTCTTCATTGTTAAAACCAGTGCTCAGGATTATCATTTTTCACAGTTTCAGGATATTCCGCTTCTTGTAAATCCTGCACAAACGGGTGCATTTAGTGGAGATCAGCGAGCAATTCTCTATTACAAAAATCAATGGGCAAGCATAATGAATGCCTACGAGACATTTGGGTTCTCATTTGATTGCAGAATAGTAAAAACAAGATCTGAAAATGGCTATCTATCAGCAGGATTAACTGTGACCAGAGACAAGGCCGGAAAATCAGAATTATCAATAACACAACCTTTGATTTCATTGGCATACCATCAAAAAATTGGCTACAACAGCACATTAACAGGTGGGATACAAGGAGGAGTAACGCAATGGTCGGTTAATTACACAAGTCTCAACTGGCATAACCAATATGATCCTAATCAGCAAGGATTTGATCAGTCTTTGCCCACAAGAGAAGACTATAATTATTCCAGCTTTTTCCACGCAGATTTTGCCGGAGGTGTTCTGTATAATTTTACTTCAGCCGCAACCAATATGTCATCCAACGATGGATTTAAGTTTCAGGTTGGTGCGTCAGTACATCATGTAAACAGGTCGAAAAAAACATTTTCAAGTGTTATTGATATGAAGCAGTATTCAAAAATTACAATACACTCAAAATCAACAATAGGATTATCAAATACAAATACAGCAGTAGTGCCTTTGATATTATATCAGAAGCAGGGTCCAAATCAGGAAATAATTTGTGGAACAGGATTCAGGTACATGCTGCAGGAAAGTTCCAGATATACGGGATTTGTTAAAGAAAGTGCTCTTACTGTCGGATGTTTGATGCGAATTGGGGATGCAGTAATTCCTTATCTTTCGTTTGAATATGCAAACTATGCCATTGGTATTAGCTACGATGTAAATATCAGCAGCCTGAGAAAGGCATCAAACTCAATGGGTGGTTTTGAAATAAACCTAAGATACATCAATCCCAATCCTTTTAATACAAGAAACAAAAGTTTTTATTAAACAAAAATAGACAATATGAAAAACCCTCGAATTTTAGTATTTCTGATGCTGATCCTGGCAATACAGTCTGTATTAAAGTCAACCCCAATTGATTCAAAAGAGAAAGAAGCTCCCTCGGCCTGCAGGAGTTGATATTGTAAAAGTCAGCAGCGGCACGGATGTTCGTTATGAAAAAATCATTGTAGAGTAAATAGTATTTTATTTTTTTAATTCTAAACTTTAAAAATCATAAAACTTATGAAATCAAAACTAACAATTTCAATCACACTCTTGTTAATGAGTGTATTCATCGCAAAAGCTCAGTGGACTGAGCTCACAAGCGGAACAACAATGGAATATTTGAATTCCGTGTTTTTTACAGATGCTTCAACCGGCTATGTTGTTGGAGGCACTATCAGTTCAGGAGGACAAGGTTCCATTAGCAAAACAACAGATGGCGGAGATACATGGACACATGCTATTGAAGGAACAAACATTCTTGAGAGTGTTTATTTTGCAGATGCAGACACGGGCTATATTGTGGGGCGCAATGGTGTCATTCTGAAAACAGCAAATGCAGGTGGAGTATGGTTGCCGCAAACCAGTGGTACTACAAGTCTTCTTAGATGTGTGTTTTTTGTTGATCCTTATATTGGGTATGTCGTTGGTTCAGATGGTGTAATATTGAAAACCACAGATGGAGGTGCAAACTGGATTGCACAAACCAGTGGTGTTACTAACGAACTTTACTCTGTATTTTTTATTGATGCAAATATCGGTTATGTAAGCGGATTTGGTGGAACAATATTGAAAACCACAAATGGCGGAGCCACCTGGGTGGCTCAAACGAGCGGATATCCATTTGCTAACCTGTATTCAGTGTATTTTGTAGATGCAAATATTGGATATATTTCTGGCTACACTTTTGGCTTTAATCATTCCATATTATTAAAAACCACAGATGGTGGTGCTAATTGGACACAACTTGTAAATGGCATCCCAACAGGTGGAGGATCTCCACATTTGCGTGCTGTGTATTTTAAAAATGCCAATGAGGGATGGGCGGTAGGTGATGGTGGCTTTATTACCAAAACCACAGATGGCGCAGCCAACTGGACTACGCAGGTAAGTCCTGTAACTCAAGCTCTGAGAGCTATTCATTTTCCGGTATCTACAGTTGGTTATGTTGTTGGTAATGGGGGCAAGATTTTAAGAGAAGGCGATCCCACTACATCTGTAAGTGCAGTGTCTTCTGAAAATCAATTGATGATCTATCCCAACCCAGTTTCAGATGTGCTACATATCCATACTCAAAACAACAACATTCAGGTAGAGATATACAACCCAATGGGACAAATTGTGCACACATCCACTTTCAACGACAACACACAAATACCAACCCATGGCTTTGCTGCCGGAGTTTATATTGTAAAAGTCAGCAGCGGCACGGATGTTTGTTATGAAAAAATCATTGTAGAGTAAATAGTATTTTATTTTTTTAATTCTAAACT
>CAZGIW010000005.1:65127-92769 GCA_964526285.1 uncultured Bacteroidales bacterium
TATTCATTTTCCGGTATCTACAGTTGGTTATATTGTTGGTGATTGGGGCAAGATTATAAGAGAAGGCGATCCCACTGTATCTGTAAGTGCAGTTTCATCAGAAAATCAATTGATGATTTACCCCAACCCAGTCTCAGATGTGCTAAATATCCATACTCAAAACAACAATAGTTTGGTAGAGATATACAACCCAATGGGACAACTTATTCACACATCCACTTTCAATGACAACACACAAATACCAACCCATGGCTTCGCTGCCGGAGTTTATATTGTAAAGGTCAGCAGCGGCACTGATGTTCGTTATGAAAAAATCATAGTTGAGTAATTTTTTTCATAAAGTTGGCAAATTTTCTGAATCTATTTAACAGAGCCTTCTGTCCACAGCAGAGGGTTCTTTTTTTGTATTTCATTGAGTATTCAAGGTTATTAAAAGAAAGAATTTTGAACTTGCTGAGCAGTTGCCTTTTTTCTATTATTTTCATTTGAAGTCCACTGTGCTTTTGACTGAAAAACAAAGGCTATCAAAATAAAAATCAATGTAGCTTTTCTCAGAGATTAAGTGTTTTTAAAGTTAACTATACAAAAACACATTCAACTCACAACATGATTCTTGTCATTATATGTATTAGTGTGTGTGCATTTTGACTAATCCCTTTTGAATATTGAATGGTTTGGATTATGCTGCAATAAAGAAATCCCATAAAACCCAAAAAAGTGTCAGGAGAAGTATTTAAGATTTAAATGTACTATTAATAAATTACTTCACATTTATAAAAAAACTGGTACATTTGTAGGCAACAAAACACACATATGTCAGAACAGATTTTTGAACTTGAACTCGTTGACCATCTTGATTTTTTTGGTCCCAACGACAGCAATCTTCTTTTACTGAAGAAAATGTTTCCAAAACTAAAACTCATAGCCCGCGGTGATTTGTTAAAAGTGCTCGGAGATGATGATGTGCTTGAAGTGTTTGAACATAAGTTTACCGCCATGCTTAAACATTATGAAATTTTTGGAAAAATTACGGAGAATGATATTCTTGCAATTATGGAAAATTCCAATGTGGTAGCAGAGCATATTGCTTCTCCTCCTGCAGATGTGATTTTATATGGGCGCAGTGGAAATATCATAAGAGCAAAGTCACCAAATCAGAGGCGGATGGTTGAAAGCATTGAGAAAAATGACATACTATTTGCCATTGGTCCTGCCGGAACAGGAAAAACATATACTGCAGTTGCTCTGGCAGTGAGTGCCCTGAAAAGTAAAAGTGTAAAGAGAATCATACTTACCCGTCCCGCTGTTGAAGCAGGCGAAAATCTGGGGTTTTTGCCCGGAGACCTGAAAGACAAACTAGATCCCTATCTTCAGCCTTTGTATGATGCACTGCGGGATATGCTTCCGCCTGCCAAATTGCTTACCTATATGGAAGACTCAACAATTGAAATTGCCCCACTTGCTTTTATGAGAGGCCGCACACTGGATAATGCTTTTGTTATTTTGGATGAAGCTCAAAATGCAACAACCCCACAAATGAAAATGTTTTTAACCAGAATGGGGAAAAATGCAAAATTTATTGTCACAGGTGATGTGACACAGATAGACCTGCCTTCAAAACAACCTTCAGGACTGCTTCATGCAGCCAAAATTCTTGATAATATTGAGGGAATTTCAATCGTTTATCTTGATGAAAGTGATGTAGTCCGTCATAAACTGGTGGTGAAAATTTTAAGAGCCTACAATGAAAACAAAGAATAAACGTTTGTGTATCATCAAAAAAAATCAATTATTATGAAGATAAAACTCATTTTCGCCGGTTTGTCAGTGCTATTATTGCTTTCTGCATGTTCAAAATATGAAGAAGGTCCGTTTATCAGTCTAAAATCACCCGAAAAGCGTCTGCTGGGATTATGGGAAATTACTGAACTGATGGTTGATACTGCCAATTATATTTCAAACTACAATGATTCAGCTACTTATGTTAAATTTTCTATTATTGAGTATGATGATATGTTCATAAATGTTGTGAAAGAAGCGAGAAGCGGTTCTCAATTATCTACATCATTACTCACTCTTGAAGATGGAAAGAAGAAAATGAGATTTGAGTTGAAACGATTTACGGCATATCAGGATATGACACAGGGTATTTATGAATTGATTCCTCCTTTGGAATTTGATAATGAATGGACTATTTTGAGACTGAAAAGTGACGAGTTTATTATTACGCTCACCGATAATAGTATCAATTATCGAATTACATTCGGTAAGCTGGAAAAATATTAATCCCGTTTCATTCTTTGATTACATCTTTTGTTTCGCTATTGTACGAATAAACAAAAACAATTATTTCGTCACGGAATCTCGGAAACACTAAATTCCACAAATTCAAACAGATAATTTCTGTGCAATTCCGTTTTTCAGTGTTTTTGTCACATTGTCACATCGTCACATAGTGATAAATTGATAAATGATAAATTGGCAAAAAGAAAAAGTGACCCTCCTTAAAAATGAAGAGTCATTATTGTGCGGATTAACAAGATAAACCTGAATAATTATTGTTTTTTGTCGGATAATATTGCTGCTGTTTGTTCCCTGGTTGCAAGAAACAAAGCTGAAAAAAAAGCAAAAAACACAACGCCCGATTGTGTTTCAAATATTGATTCTGTCATCATGGTTATCATTGATACAAGAAAAAAAAAGAAAACCAAATAATCTTGTTTTTTCAATGCTTTGGCAATGCCAACATAAAGGATTAAAAGGATGGAAAGAAATCCAAATATCCCGGTTGCAACCCAACTTTGAAGAAACTGGTTGTGGGCATTGAGGTTTTTTTCAAGGGCAGCTTCATTATAGGTTTGTTGATAATACTTGTTTAGTTCACTGTGAACATCGCCGGTTCCTGCACCCAGCAATGGGTTTTTGGAAATGACAGAGATTGCAGCTTTCCATGTTATCATTCTGGAGTCTGTTGTTGTTGTTGTTGTTTCATCTTTTGGTTTTTTGGAAACCAAATCCTGAATAAAGGGAATAATAGTACTCATCCTGAATTTGGCATAACTGGAAAAATTATAAACGGCAAGTGATGATATGACAAGCAACATAAGCATAATTATTGCTCCTTTATACTTCCTCTCAAAAAACAATGTGAGCCAGTAAGTAAAAACAATCAGAATGCTTGTAAGTAAGCCTGCCCTTGACATTAACAGCCAGTTTGTTCCAAGCAAAACAATGCATGCCAAAACTGCCGGAATAGATTTGATTTTGTGTTGTCTTTGCCATATCAGAAGAATGACAATGGCAAAATTAATATACATCGCAAAATATGTGGGATGATGAAGTATTGAAAATGAAGATGCAGCAAATGTATAATAAAACACCGGCTGTTCAATGTAATTGATGCCTGCGTTGACCAGACAGATAAGGACACTCAGCCCAACTCCTGACAAATAGGAGAAAATAACCCTGGACTGAATGCTTTTATCCGGATTCAGAGGAAAAATGAAAAAATACACCGGAAAAAGTATAAAACTGAGTTTGATTTCAAGATCAAACAAGCCTTCCGGAATGTTTTCTGTCCAGAGTAAACCCATAGCAACAATGCAATAGTAAATGATTAAAGTATAAAGAAATTTAAAACTTCTCAACCTTTCAACAACTTGTTTTTTATTAAATTGTATCAGAACGAGAATGAAAGAAACAATGGCACACGGAACAAACATTTTTTTGTGAAGGGGAATACAAAAAGCCATGAGCATCAAACTATAAAGAGTAATTGACGCCAGGGAGAAATGTTTTTTCTGTATCATAATGAATGCAAATATACTTGTAAATTTGTAACTGCTCACAACAAAAAAATATCGCATTTTTTTAGCCAATTTATCAATTTATCACTATGTGACGATGTGACTAATTCGCGAATTTCCACGAATATGTTTTTCTGAGCAATACAAAAGGCTTATGCTTAGCATCAAAATCAACGGTGTTGATTTTGTGTTATTTTGAATCATCTGCTTCAGAAAACAAGTTTTCTTTTCAGCTGATTCAAAACAAACATAGCCTTTTGTATTGCAAAAAATTAACTAACACAAATCACGTCGATAAATAATTAGAACTTGATTCGTAAATTTTATTTCATCTGCCTTGTTGTAATTTTCATGTAAATTTGTTGATTGGTTTTTTTAAAAAATATTAATATGAAAGAAATAGCGTTTGTTGACAATATACATGAATTTTTGAGCACCCTGCAATATCCCCAAATGTTGCTTCTTGTTGACGAAAATGTTCATAAAAACTATTCACAACTTCTTGACGAGTTTGACACAATTGTTGTTCCCCCGGGTGAATACTCAAAAAGTTTCACTTTGGTTGAAGAACTCATTGGAATGATGCTTGAATCCGGCTATCAGAGGGACTCATTGCTTGTGGGAGTGGGAGGAGGCGTAGTGACTGATATCACCGGTTTTGTGGCCTCAGTGTATATGAGGGGAATGCCATTTGGGCTTATTCCAACAACACTTTTGGCAATGACAGATGCGGCAATTGGTGGGAAAAATGGTGTGAATGTGGGAAAAATAAAAAATTGTGCAGGAACCATCCGGCAGCCTGAATTTGTTACAGTATGGCCTGACTTTTTGAACACACTTGCTCAAAAGGAATTTCGCAACGGTATGGCCGAAGTTATCAAACATGCAATCCTTGAGGGTGATGATTTTATGAAGTTTTTATTTGAAAACATTGAAAAAATCAAACAGAAAGATGATCAAATTCTAAAAGAGATGATTCAGCGCTCTGCAGATTTCAAACTGTCAATTGTGAAACAGGATGAATTTGACAATGATGTCAGGCATCTTCTGAATCTGGGGCACACCATCGCCCATGCACTGGAGGCTGAAACGAGACTCTCTCACGGCGAATGTGTTGCTGCAGGGATAATTCTTGATGCAAAAATTGCACAAAGAAAAGAATTGTGTGATGACAATTTCACAGGCATGATTTCTCAATTGATGAAAAGCTACGAATTACCCGAAACAATTCCATACAATACCGAAGCGCTGATGTCAAAAATTGCAGCCGATAAAAAAAGACGCGAAAATCATATCCGATATGTGCTGCCTGTGGCTCCCGGTGATTACAGAATTGTGAATATGGATGAGTCTGAACTGAGAAATCATCTGAAAAATTTTGAAAATGACTAGAATCATAGTTTCCGTTTCCGGAAATAATTTTCAGGAGAGTGCAAAAGCTCTTGAGGGTGCCGAATATGCCGAACTGAGACTCGATCTGGTGAAACTGACCGAAGAGGAAATTATAAGCCTGATGCAGATGTGCAACAACTGGATTGTGGCTGTGCGAAAAGAATTTTTAAGCATTTCCGGTCATACACAATTGTTTCAGATAGCTCTCAATCAGAAGCCAATGTACGTGGATTTTGATTTTTCGCTGATTACTGTTCCGCATTGCCTGAAATTAATGCAAATAACAAAAGATGCAAAATGCCCGCTGATTTTCTCATATCATAATTTTGAAAATACACCTGCAACAGAAGAACTGGAGAAAATTACTGACAAAATTTTTGAATCAGGTGCTGATATAACTAAAATTGCATGTATGGTTAACAATGAAAAGGATGGTGAAAGACTCTCAGGCTTGTATAATAAATTTGAAAATATTATCGCTTTTGGAATGGGAGAACATGGAGTGAAAAGTCGAATTCAGACCATGTTTCTGGGCAATGGGTTTGCATATGCAGCTCCCGATTTTGGAAACTTCACAGCACCCGGACAATTGCGACTGAGTGAGATGAAAGAATTATTTAATACAAAAAATGAATGATCACAATTGAACCATTTCGATGTCAGGGAAATTGTGAAGCAAATGCTTCAAAGAGCTACCTGCAACGAGCTTTGGTTATTGCAATGCTTGCAGAGAGACAAAGTACTTTGCTCCGTTGCGGTGAATCGGATGATGTTGAGGCTGTTGCAGATGTTGTCAGAAGATTGGGAGCAAAGGTTTCAGGAGTTGAAACTCTGAACATTTCACCTGCAGAACTGAATCTTGAAAAGGACATTGAAATCAATGTGGGAGAATCTGGACTGGCTCTGCGAATGCTGGCTCCTGTAGTTTCATTGTTCAGCAGAACAGTGACAATACAGGGAGAAGGTAGTTTGACAGGCCGGCCATTGCAGCCATTGCTTGATGTGTTATCAATTGCAGGAATTTCTTATGAATGTAGAGAAGGAACACTCCCACTGAAAATTTGCAGTGCCCCGGTGAGCAAAGTAATACAAATTGACGCATCTTTCAGTTCACAGATGCTCACAGGTTTGCTCATTGCTTTGCCTTTGGTTGATTTTGATACAGAGATACATGTCAGCGGAGCTGTAAGCAAACCCTACATTGATATGACCCTTGATATTATCAGAGATTTTGGTGCAAGTGTTGAGGTTGAAAACTATCAGAAGTTTACTATCCCCGGCAAACAAAAATTCAAAGGAACCACTTATGAAATTGAGGGCGACTGGAGTGGTGCAGCCAATTTTCTCGTGGCAGCAGCTGTTTCTGGCGACATCCTGGTTGAGGGTCTTGTGCGTAACTCAAAACAAGCCGACAGGGCTGTGATTGATGTATTGAAAATGTTCGGAGCAGCAGTAAGTTTTAATGAAAGCGGAGTTTCTGTCAAGAAAAAAGAATGTCATCCTTTCAGTGTTGATGTAACAGATTGTCCCGATTTGTTTCCCATACTTTCAATATTGGCAGCAGCAGCTCGTGGCACCAGTGTAATAGATGGCATTGCCCGGCTTGAATACAAGGAATCAAACCGTGTTGAGGCGGTGAGAGAGATGATGAAAGCACTGGGAGGCAATATTCATATATCTGGCGATCGGATGATGATTTACGGAAAGGGAAAACTGAAAGGTGGAACTGTTGACAGTTTCAATGACCATCGCATTGCCATGGCCGCAGCAGTTGGAGCTTGCATTTCAGAAGAACCGGTGAATATTTTGCAACCTCAATCGGTGAACAAGTCATTTCCGGAATTTTTTGACAAGCTAAAAAGACTGACCTAATTGATAATTTGTCCTGTTTTAATAATTTCCTGTAAAAATCCACTCGGGTCATTTTCTTTTTCAATTAGAACAGGCTCAATTCTGGAGTCAACTTGTCTTCTTAATCTCCACAGAAGTGGTGCATAATCGCCAAAATCAGTATTGGTTTTACTAACCACAACAGCAACATCAATATCACTGTCTTCTTTGGCTGTGCCTTTTGCATGAGATCCGAAAAGTATAAGCATTTCCAAATCAAAATGCTCAGCTACAAGGGCTTTGTATCTGGTGAGTTTTTCTATAATCTCTCTATTATCCATTGCTGTAATTCTTTAGTCTTAGTAATTATTTGAGAACAATAATCTTCCGAAAGAGTTTTAAAAACTTTATCTTTTTGAGATGGATATCTTGACTCAATGTTTAAAGGCTCAAGCTGGTCAATAAAACTCTTTTGTTCTTCCGAAAAAATCAGCTGCAAGCATCGATTTCTCTGCCAGGAAAAAAAGGTTGTGTGTATATGGTGCAGGTTTGTCATGAATTTTGTTATAATAAGCTTTCAGGATTTTTTCAACAGCCTGATGACACATGAAACCCACATAAAGAAACCGTTTAGTTTGAAGCATTGCTTCAGCAGTTTCAATATCGTATTCAGAAAGTTCCACCCAGTATTTGCTGTTTTCGGTCATAAATTTTTTTTTACAAATATAAATGTTTTTTGTGATAATTAAGAGAAAAAATAGGTTTAACATATGTGTTTCGTTTGGATAACTTGAACAATTGAATAAGCCAGTTTAACAAAGATAATTTCGTAAAAAATGCGAAAATTGCAACATGAAGTTTCGTAATAATTGAGAAATCTATGATTGGTTATTTGCAAAAACAAGAACTATTGAACTATGATAAAATAATGATAGTCAAGAAGAATGCGATAAAAAAAGGATTTCTGGTTCACAAAATGACCCTGAAAGGGTCGTTTTAATTCAGCCACGGGCAGCGCCCGTGGAATAAGGATCAAAATGCGAGAATTTTGGCGGGAAATTTGCCTTGTGAATATGTTTGCTTATGAAAAAATGTTTTGCAAATTTCATGACAAAATCCATAGCTTTTTCTTATTTTTGCCATTCATTCACCACACCATGAACACCTTTGGAAGAATTTTCAGAATCACAATATACGGCGAATCCCACGGCCAATCGGTGGGCATTGTCATTGACGGATGTCCCCCCGGAATTGAAATCACACAAGATGATTTTTCAAATGACCTGTCGAGACGAAAAAGCGGAAAAAAAGGCACAACAGCCCGAACAGAAAAAGATATTCCCAACATTTCAAGCGGAGTGTTTAATAACAAAACCACAGGCGCACCCATACACATCAGCTTTGAAAACCACGATGTGAAATCTGCCGATTATGACAAAATCACCAATATTCCACGACCCGGACATGCTGATTATACTGCTCATGTAAAATACGGAGGACTAAACGATCCGCGTGGCGGTGGCCATTTTTCCGGACGACTCACCGCATGCCTTGTTGCTGCCGGAGTTGTGGCTAAAAAAATTATGCATTTTGCCAGTTTCAATGCCCTAATTCTTGAGGCAGGTGGCCATGCAAACATTGAAAAAGCCGTTGACGAAGCACTAAACAACAAGGATTCCATTGGCGGCATCGTTGAGTGCGTTGTCAGTGGACTCCCGGTTGGTTTGGGAGAGCCATTTTTTGATTCGGCTGAATCACTCATCAGTCATTTGGCATTTTCTGTCCCTGCAATCAAAGGCATTGAATTTGGCTCCGGCTTCGGGGCAGCCAGGATGAAAGGTAGTGAACACAACGACCCCATTTTGCCCCACGGAAAAACAACAACCAACCACGCAGGAGGCATCAACGGAGGCATCACCAACGGCAATGATCTGGTGTTCAGAGTTGCTGTAAAACCAACTTCTAGCATCGCCCAAACACAGCAAAGCATTGATTTACAGACCAATCAACCAGCTGATTTGAAAGTAGAAGGTCGCCATGATGCCTGCATTGCATTGCGAGTACCTGTTGTGATGGAGGCTGTGGCAGCAGTGACTTTGGCCGATTGCTATTTATTGGATTGCAGTTAGTTTGTGTAAAAATGTTATGAACAAATAGAAAAACCAGATAGAATAACGGAGCTTACAGTAACAGAATAAAAAAGGAATGAAAAACGAAATTATCTTGTATCGCCCCAATGAACTGACTGAACATATAGAGGTTAGAATTGATGAAGAGTCGGTATGGTTAAATCAGGAACAAATTGTTAGATTATTTCAAAGAGATCAATCTGTGATTTCACGACATATTCGAAATGTTTTCAAAGAGGGAGAATTAGATGAAAAAAGCAATATGCAAAAAATGCATATTCCTAATTCAGACAAACCTGTAGCATTTTATAATCTCGATGTAATTATTTCTGTAGGATATCGTGTCAAATCTAAACAGGGAACACAATTCCGTATATGGGCAACACGCGTACTGAAAGAGTATTTACTGAAAGGTTACTCCGTTAACAGCAGAATAAACCGAATGGAGGACAGCATTTTCTCATTAACAAAAAGAATAGACGAAATCGACTTCCATATTAAAACTAGTTTACCGCCAAACGAAGGCATATTTTTCAACGGACAAATTTTCGATGCATGGGTGTTTGTATCCGAACTTGTGAAATCAGCAGATCATTCCATAATCCTTATTGACAATTATATTGATGAATCGGTGCTAAATTTATTTCTTAAAAGGAAAGACGGCATTACTGTAAAAATTTATACGGCAAATTTAACATCTACACTCAAAACCGACCTGGAAAAGCACAACAAACAATATCAGCCCATTGAAATAAAGGTTTACAAAAATGCCCACGACAGGTTTTTAATTATTGACAACAAACAAGTGTATCATATTGGTGCATCGCTTAAGGATTTAGGGAAAAAACTTTTTGCTTTTTCAAAAATGGAGATAGAGGCAGATGCGATAATGAAAATATTAACAGCAAAAATATGATGAGAAATAACATGCTCCAAGCCCCCTATTTGGGATTTTGCAAAGTCTCGAATTTGGAAAAAGCAAAAGCCCCGAATTTGTGCTGCTAGGCAAGCCTCGAAAATTGGAATATGGTAAAAACAAGACCGAAATAAACATCAGCACTCTGCCGGCAGGGATATATATCCTCTGTCTTACAGGTAAAGAGTATAGTTGACAGAAAAGTTTTATTGTGTATTAAAACGAACACAATAATCAATGAATGAGAAAAATGAACTGGACACAATTTGTGATCGGTTGGAGAAATTGAAACATTCCTCAACTATGCCGTATGCTTTTACAGAGCAGGGAGTGTCAATGGTAATTCTATCGCGTGGCAAAACTGCACAAAAATTTCAACACAGACTTTTTCAATCTTTTCCTTTCCAAATCAACAATTTCTGCTAATTTTGAAGGCATGAGTGATAAGCAGAAATTTTTCTTTGTAGCCGGAAATCCAGTGCTGCACAGCCTGAGCCCTGTGCTTTTCAATGCATTTGCCATGGAAAAACAACTGCTCCACAAGTATGTTAAAGCTCTTTGCAATTCTGCAGCAGATGTGCAGATGTTACTGCAAAATGGGTTTGCCGGTGGAAATATAACCGCTCCATTCAAGGAAGATATTCTTCTAAATGGATATCAAACTTCCACTACTGTTGAAAAAATTAAAGCAGCAAATACCGTGTTTGAGAAAAATGATGTGTTTTTTCTAGAAAACACTGATGTTTATGGAGTTTCTTTGGCATTAAAACAGCATATTCAGGATTTTAAAGGGAAAAAAGCAGTGGTGACAGGTGCAGGTGGTGCTGCAAGAGCCGCCGCTTTTGCTCTTCTTAAACTTGGATGCAATGTAACTCTCATAAACCGTACAGAACATAAGGCCAGATACTGGTCCCAATTGCTGGGATGTCAGTTTCTGCCCGAAAAATCAGCTGCTGATTGCCTTGAAAAAGCCCATATTCTTGTAAATACTTTATCACACACAGATAAACTGACCTCAGGTATTCACTCACATCTCACAGTGCTTGATGCCGACTACAAAAACAGCCCTCTCAAAGATATTTGCCAAATCAAAGGGGCAACTTATATTTCCGGATTAAACTGGCTGGTGTGGCAGGCGGTTTCAGCGTATGAACATTTCACTGCAAAGAAAGTCAATCCTCAGGTTTTGTTTGATGCACTGAATAATCCTGTGCATCAGCAAACAAAGAACATTGTACTTGTGGGCATGATGAAGTCAGGAAAAAGTACTGTAGGCGATATTCTGGCACAGAAAACCGGTCGTGTGTTCACTGACACAGATGAGCTTGTTGAGCAGTTTGCCGGAAAGAAAATTTCACAGATTTTTGCAGAGGACGGAGAAGATGAATTCAGAAAAATTGAAAGCCAGGTGTTTGCCCGCTGCATGCATGAAGAAAATCAGGTGATTGCCACAGGTGGCGGGCTGGTTGTTGATCAGAACAACAGGGTATTGATAAATAAACACGGGCTATGTGTTTGGCTGTTTACATCTGTAACAAGCCTCATTGCCCGACAAGATAATACGCCCAGACCATTGTTGAAAGGGGAGGGGATTGAGGAAAAACTAAATGCAATAAATCATCAACGTTTTTCCATGTATGCAGACTGTGCAGATTTGGTGCTGCCTGTTGATAGGCTCTCCCCTGATGAATGTGGTGAAATTTTGTCCGCCGAACTCAATTGCTATAAGTGAAGATTGTCAAGTATCATTTGTGTGGCACCCCTATTTTTTTCAACAAACTGGAGACAACTTTCAGATGCCTGATAAAGAGCTTCTTCATTTGAGAGCAGTTGTTTTGCTGTTTGTGAAAATTCTTCTGTATTACGGAAAGGAAATGCTCCGCCCGATTCAGACAGGACAACAGCTTCGGTGAATTTTTTGAAATTTGGTCCAAAAAGTACAGGTTTGCCAAATACAATGGCTTCCAGAATGTTGTGGATTCCCCTTCCAAAGCCGTTTCCTATGATTGCAAATTGTGAATATTTGTATATATGTGACAGAATTCCGATGCTGTCAATAAGCAGGATTCTACCAATTTCGCTTCCTTTTAGCTGAGAATGTCTCGAAACCGGCTCGTCAAAAAGTTGTTCAATGCTTTTCAGCCGGTGTTCGCTGATGTCATGGGGTGCAATAATCAGCACAATATCTTTGTTTTCTTTCATCCACGGCATGATGATGTTTTCATCAGCAGGCCATGTGCTGCCGGCGACAATAGTTTGCCTGTTGTTGATGAATTTTTCTATTTCAGTAAATGTTTTGTTTTCGTTTTTCATTTCAATCACTCTGTCAAGTCTTGTGTCGCCGGCAAATTGAACCTGACTAATGCCATGTTTTTGCAACAGTATTTCAGATTCATGAGTTTGAACAAAAAACATATTCACCATTTTCAGATGTTTCAAAAACCACTTTCCCCATGGTTTGAAAAAATACTGATTATGTCTGAAAGCAGCAGAAATAAAATATACAGGGATGTTTTTCTCACTACAGGCTTTGATGAAATTGAACCAAAAATCATACTTTACAAAAACAACAGCAGCTGGATTCACAACTGTAACAAATTTTCTCATGAGCCTTAGGCAATCAAAGGGGAGATACATCACATAATCTGCACCTGAATAGTTTTTTCTGATTTCATATCCTGAAGGTGAAAAAAAGCTAAGCAGAATTTTTTTATTGGGAAATTTGGTTCTTAATCCTTCTATGACAGGTCTTCCCTGTTCAAACTCTCCCAGGGATGAAACATGAAACCAGATAAATGTAGAAGGCGGATGGTTTTCAAACAGCAATGTATATTCCTGAAAAAGACCTTTTCTTCCTCTAACCCAAAGTTTTGCTTTTTTGTTTCCAAACAAGGCTGCAAGTTTAATGGAAAAAACGTATGCAAAAATACCGCTTGTGTATAGCCAGCGCATATGTGTTAAAAATAATATCCGTCTGAAGGTTGTCTGAATAATGGAATCATCCACGAAACACGAAAACCATAGAGCAAATCAAGTCTTGTGTCCTGAGGCTCAGGGCCCATCAGATCAAACTGATAATTCCTCAGGGGTTTGGTAAAAGCTTCCAGTATTTCAAAAGATATGTTAAAACTATAGGCTTTGCGGTTGCCAATAAAATTGTATCCAATTTGTTGATACAGGCAATATCCTCCTGTGAGCCTGTCATATCCTTTTTTGTATTCGTCTTTAATCTGAGGTGCAGTCATGTCCTGATTGTAAATCCTTATTTTGTGCATCATATAACCACCTCCAACCATAATAAATGGTCCGCAGTTTTTATTTGGTCCCAGCACAGGAAATATCATTCCGATTTTTCCCAGACCATACCATCCTCTTTCATAGGTAAAAACTTCTGTGTACAATCCGTCACCATCAATAATAAAACCTTCCTGTGTGTATAGATGTTGAAAAATACTGTCTTCAATCAGAACATCTCCTCCAAACTCAAAATTGTAGTTCAGCCCGAACAAAAGGTTTTGTTTTGTTTTATATACCAATGAAGCCCCGGCAGAAGAACTAAGTCCAAAACGTTCTTTTAAGTCACCTCCGGGCATGTGAAACCCATATGATACATCAATAATAAAACCTGAAACGATGCTGTCTTTTGTTGAAACCTGAGCCTGTGTAGCATTATTTCCTGCAAAAATAAACAAAGTCAAAAATACAGAAACAATCGTTTTTAAAATTAATGAAACAGGGCTTGATATATGATGAATTAATAATTTGCTCATTTTTTAATAATATAAATTGTTCTTCAGATAAGTGGTCACATAATCATGAATCCCTTCTTCAAGTGAATGAAAGGGTGTATTGTATCCAGCAGATGCAAGTTTTGTCATTTGTGCCTGAGTGAAATATTGATATTTGTCCCTAATGTCTTCCGGAATATCAATAAAATCTATTGCAGGAGTGAGGTTGAGGGCTGAAAATACTGAGTTTCCCAAATCAAGAAAAGACCTTGCTTTTCCTGTGCCCACATTAAATATTCCTGAAGAATGCTGGTTATTCATAAAAAAGAAACATACAGAAACAACATCCTTAACGTAAATAAAGTCTCGTAATTGCATCCCGTCCCGAAAATCTTTGTGATGGGATTTAAAAAGATTCAACTTCCCTTTGTCAAGAATTTGGTTATATGCATGAAATACAACAGATGCCATGCGGTTTTTGTGATATTCGTTGGGGCCATAAACATTGAAGAATTTCAGTCCTGCCCAAAAAGGAGGTGTGTGGTTTTGTGTTGTAGTAAATTTATCAAATTCATTTTTTGAAATGCCGTATGGATTGAGAGGCTTTAAGTGGTTTATGATGGCATGGTTGTCGTCATATCCGTTTTCGCCCGCACCGTATGTTGCTGCTGAAGAGGCATATACCAGTGGAATAGAATGGGTAGTACACAAATCCCAAATGGTTTTCGAATAATTCAAATTGAGGCGATTTAATAGTTCTGTGTCAAATTCAGCTGTGTCTGTTCTTGCTCCAAGATGAAAAACAAATTCAATACTCTTGTGGTTTTTTTCAATCCAGTTTGGCAAATTGTCTCTGTGAATTTTTTCTTTGAATGATTTGTTATGAAGATTTTTAATTTTGTTTTCATATGTAAAATCATCAGAAACAATAATATCAGAAAACCCTTTATTATTTAGTTTATTCACCAGCGCACTGGCAATAAATCCTGCTGCACCTGTTACAATAATCATAATATTTGTTGAGAAAGTTCATTTGCAAAGGTAAGAAAATCAAAGAAGCTATTGCAAATTTTGTTTAGTTGTGTTAAAAACTGGGAATTGTCGGGTGTTGTGAAATATGAGTTCTATTTCTTAATGCCATTTATAATCAAGTCGGAAAGTGTATCCAGAAACTTTTTGATATTTATGTTTGATTCCTGGCCATAGAGTGGAATTTCAAGACTTTTTAATGTGAGCAAAATTGCATTTGCAGTTTGTTCAATGCTTTTTACATTAAAATCACCCGAATCAACACCTTCTTTCAAAATTAAACACAAAACCTCTGTTTCTGTTTTATCAAAATCAATTCTGTGCATATTAATGAAGTGTAGATGTTCAAGTAGTTCATGGCGCATGGCACTGTAATAGTTACCCAGTTTTTCAAAGGCATCCATGCGACTATGCACATATGAAGAGAATTTTTCAATTGGTTTTTTCTTTTTTTCAACAGATTTCATCAGTTTTATTTTGATGTCTTCGGCTTCTTTTCGAATGACCTCACGAAAAATATCATCTTTGCTTTTAAAGTAGTAGTAAATTCCTGTTTTCCCACGGTTTGTCAGCGCTGCTATATCATCCAGGGTGGTTTTTTTATATCCGAATTTACTGAATGCAGTGGAAGCTGCATTAATAATCTGTTCTCTTGTTACGTCTCTGCTTTGTTCTGACATAAAAATTTGATTAATTTTATAAAATTCAAAAATTCGACTTGCAAATATAAAACATTTTGAACATTTGAATCAAAACCTAATTAAAACATTTTACTTTTTTATTAAAACGGTGTTTTGTAAAAATGTGGTTTCGCATTCATTAACAACGAAATAGGTGCCTGCTGAAAATTGATTAGCACAAAAAACTCAAAAATCGCATGTCAAATAAAATTCAGTCTTTCAGCCTGTCGGAGATGAATTACGAAAGAAGAACAGAATTATTATTAATTCTAAATTCGATTGTCCCGAAAAATTAATTTATTACTGAGTGTGTTGTTATAGCTGGAATTGAGGCTAAGGCAATAAATTATAATTTTTCGAGGATGCTCGAAAAACTATGAAATTGAAGATTTCTTGTTTTTCGGCATTCAAATGTTCTTCGGTTCAATCCCCTTTTGTCTTTGTCCCCTTCGGCAGGCTTATTTCGACAAGCTTATTTCGACAAGCTTATTTCGACAAGCTCAAAACATCGCAATACATCGCAATACATCGTAATACATCGCAATACATCGCAAAACATCGCAGTGTGGCACTCACCACAAGCGTCAGATTTCGGAAAATGAAGCTCCGGAGTTCAGCATGCATAGTATGGCAACTGTATAACTGAGGCCACTCAGACAAGTATATTGCAATACTGAGCAGTACAATAATGTTAATTTATTCATACGCTAATACGTTCTTTTTTTCACAGGAATTGGTTTTTTTTCTAAATTCGTAAAAAATTTTAAATTATGAAAAAGCAGGTTTTATTGGTTTTGATAATTATGACAGGAATTACACTCCATGGGCAAATTTTTCTCGGTGGTTTTAAGGGTGGTATCTGTGGCAGCCAGGTATCTGGAGACAGACTAAGTGGTTTTGATAAATTCGGAATTCATGGTGGTTTATATGCTGGTTTGTCTGTGAGTGAAAAATCAAGAGTTCAGCTTGAAATGTCATATGTTCAGAAGGGAAGCCGCCAAAACCCCAAGCCCGACAGAGGAATTTACGGTTCCTATATTCTTAAGCTTAATTATATTGAATTACCTTTGATGTTTGTTTGGAGAGGAAACTCCTTTCTGGAGTTGGAAGGTGGTTTATCCTATGGATATCTCATGAGAAACACAGATGTTGAATATGATGAAAACGGACTATTGCCTGGGATGACTCCTTTTAGAAAATATGATATTTCATTGCAGCTTGGGCTCAATTATCTGCTGAGTGAAAGTTTTATGATTAATTTCAGGCTGAATAATTCAATTTTACCCATAAGAGAACATGCTGGCGGAGCCACTTATTTGCTAAATCTTGGACAATACAACACCGTTTTAATGCTGGGTGTAAATTATTTGTTTGGACAGGATTAGACTCTTGTTGCAAGCTTTTTTATTCTGCTGACTGATTCCTGTTGTCCAAGTACACAAATGATATCTGCAATCCCAATGCCCTGATTTGTTCCGGTTAGTGCAACACGCAACAAATTAAATACCTTGCCCATGGGAATTTCATTGTCATGAAGATATTGTTTCATGCCGGATTCAATTGTGTCAGTTTCCCAGACTGTCAATCCTGTGAGCAGATGGGCAACATCATTCAGCCAATTTGACGATTGTTCTGTTTTATGTTTGTTAATTACCTCCTGGTTGTATGATTCAGGAGCAATAAAAAAGTAAGAAGCATGTTGCCAGAATTCAGACAGCAATGTCATTCGGTCTCTGATTTTTTCCACAACAGTTTTCAGAAAAGACTCATCTGCAGTTCCACCGTTTTCTTTTATAATATTTAAAAAGCATTCCAAATATTCTGAAAGATTTGCATTCAGCATGTATTGATGATTGAACCATTTTGTTTTTTCAGGGTCAAATTTTGCTCCTGATTTTTGCACTTTTTCAAGTGAAAATTCTTCAATCAATTCATTAATTGTGAAAATTTCCTTCACAGTTCCGGGATTCCATCCCAGCAAAGCAAGCATATTCACAAATGCATCGGGCAAATAGCCCCATTCACGATATCCCTTTGAAATCTCACCTGATTCCGG
Source organism: uncultured Bacteroidales bacterium (assembly GCA_964526285.1). Taxonomy (GTDB): domain Bacteria; phylum Bacteroidota; class Bacteroidia; order Bacteroidales; family DTU049; genus CAYMAZ01. The sequence continues at coordinate 82,694 of CAZGIW010000005.1, forward strand.
ATCAGTCCAGTCGCAGGGAAACACAGGAAATCCCATTTTGTCACCATCTCTTTTGTTTAGTTTTCCATTTCCCTGAGGCTTGAGAATGAGCGGAAGATGTGCAAACTGTGGAGGATTCCATCCCAGATACTCATAAAGCAAAACATGAAGCGGAGCAGAAGGAAGCCATTCTTCACCTCTGATAACATGCGATATCTGCATCAAATGGTCATCAACGATATTTGCAAGATGATACGTGGGTAATCCGTCAGATTTGAAAATCACTTTATCGTCAAGTAGGTTTGAGTCAAACTCAACATCTCCCCTGATAAGATCATTCACAATAATTTGTCTGTTTTCAGGAATTTTAATTCTTATTACATATGGCTGGCCTGATTCAATTTTTTTCTGAACTTCATCTGCTGTCATGGATAAGCTATTCTTCATTGATGGCCTTGAGTTCACATCATACTGAAAGTTGGAATTTTCAGTACGCATTATTTCAAGCTCTTCAGCTGTGTCAAATGCATAGTATGCCTTTTGTTCTTCAATTAATTGCTTTGTATAACGAATATAAATTTCTTTTCTTTCAGATTGTCTGTATGGGCCAAATGCACCACCCACATGGGGGCCTTCGTCAAATTCAAGTCCGCACCAGTTGAGAGCATCAATAATATACTCTTCTGCACCTTTGACAAAACGCTGTCTGTCTGTATCCTCAATTCGCAATATAAACGAACCATTGTTTTGTCTTGCAAAAAGATAATTAAATAAAGCTGTGCGAACTCCTCCAATATGCAGAGGACCTGTGGGACTGGGTGCAAATCTGACTCTAACCATAATATGAATTTATAAAACGGATTGCAAAATTACGAAATTAAGGGGAATACCAAAGGAAACGGTTTCCTTTTTAATTAATCAGTTACTTAAATTGTAAATAATCCTTACTATTTTTGCAATATTAATTGTGGGGGTAATTTGAATCATAATTTTGACAGCAGGTACAGAGTTTTTATCGGACTGTTTGTTCTGAGTGGTTTGGTATTATTATTTAGACTTTTTTTTATTCAGGTGCTTGATGATTCTTACAAAAAATCAGCTGACAGAAATGTGCTTCGTTATATTTATCAGTATCCTGCAAGAGGTTTGATTTATGACAGAGATGGTGAATTGCTTGTTTATAATGTTGCCACTTTTGATTTGATGGTGACACCCAGACATGTCAGAGAGTTTGATACACTTGCTTTTTGCAATCTCACAGGAATTGAAAAGGAAGAATATATAAAACGGCTGGAAAAAGCCAAAACATACAGCAGGTATATTCCAAGTGTTATATTATCTCATCTTTCACAAGAGCAATATATTACAATTCAGGAGCAGATCTATCAGTTTCCCGGACATTTTGTACAAACCAGGTCAGTGAGAAGATATCCCAAAATCATTGCAGCACATACACTTGGCTATATAGGGGAAGCCTCACCAAAAGTCATTGAAGAAAATCCATATTACAGACCGGGAGACTATATAGGAATCAGTGGTGTTGAAAAATCATATGAGGAAGAATTAAGAGGAAAAAAGGGATTGCGAATTATCATGGTTGATGTGCACAACAGGGAAATGGGGAGTTATGAGAATGGAAAATTTGACTATGACCCTGTTCCCGGACATGATTTATTTCTTTCAATAGATGCTGATTTGCAGGCATACGGAGAACTGCTGATGCAGAATAAGCGCGGAGGAATTGTTGCCATTGAGCCCGAAACAGGAGAAATACTGGCAAGTGTAACAAGTCCAACCTACGATCCAAATTTGCTGGTGGGCAACGAACGTGGAAACAATTATATGAAACTGGTTGAGGATTCTGAGAATAATCCTTTGTTTAACAGGGCTGTAATGACCAGATATCCTCCGGGAAGCACATTTAAAATTGTAAGCGGAATTGCAGCACTTGAGGAGGGAATCATAAAAGAAAATACTTCATATGGGTGTGGGGGTGGCTATAATTTGGGAAATCATATAATTGGCTGCCACGGACATCCTTCTCCCCTACAGCTGAAAGAAGCAATAGCTTATTCCTGTAACACCTATTTTTGCTGGGTTTTTAAACACTTTGTTGATAATCCAAAATTTGCATCTTCACAGGAAGGGTATTTAAGATGGAAAGAATATGTCAATAGTTTGGGTTTTGGAGTTACTGTTGGAACTGATTTTCCAAATGAACTGCCAGGGCTGATTCCGGATGTAGAGTTTTACAATCAGCGTGTTAACAGAACCAACTGGAGAGCAAATTCTATAATGTCGGTTGCAATCGGTCAGGGTGAAGTTGGAGCTACTCCTCTTCAACTGGCAAATTTCACTGCAATTATTGCTAACGGAGGCTGGTATATTCCCCCTCACATTGTTAGGGCTGTTGGAAATGCTGAAACACCAAATCCAAAATACAGAGAAAAAGTGCAAACAATGGTGGGTGAAGAAACATGCCGTGTGTTTGCTGAAGGCATGAGAATGGTTGTCACTATGGGCACTGCACGAAATGCGCATATTGATGGAATTGATGTGTGTGGAAAAACAGGAACAGCCCAGGATCCTCCCCGTAAAAATCATTCAGTTTTCATTGCATTTGCTCCCATGAATAATCCAAAAATTGCCATCGCTGTTTTAATTGAAAATTCAGGAGCTGGTTCTGAGTGGGCTGCGCCAATAGCAAGTTTGATGATCGAAAAGTATCTGAAAGGGGAAGTAAAAAGAAAAGATGTGGAACATTTTATTATTAACTCTAATTTGCTCAATAAATGGTAGATAAGGAATACAAAATGAGCGTTAGAAAAATTGACTGGTTGCTAATTCTTGTCTATCTGCTTATGGTTGCATGGGGATGGGGTAATATATTTTCTACCGAATTTATTGATAGTGAAGAATTTAAATTGGTTGATTTTTCCCATAATTATGGAAGACAAATGTTCTGGATTATTTTGTCACTTTCTTTGGCTTTTATAATTATGCTCATTGACGTAAGAATTTTTACAACATTTTCATATGGTATTTTTGGAACTATTATATTTGTTCTTCTCGTTGTCCTGGTTGCAGGTAAAGAAATTTCAGGATCACGTTCCTGGCTGATTTTAAGTGATAATCTCAGAATTCAACCTTCAGAATTGGCCAAGGTGGGTGTTGCCCTTGCCATTGCCAAATATCTCAGTCAGCCGCTGCGGTCTCTTGGCCAGCGAAAACATCAACTCTATTCAATTGCCATCATTGCCATTCCTGCGTTATTGGTTTTGTTACAAAAAGATACAGGAACAGCCATTGTGTTTCTTGCTTTTTTTCTAGTGTTTTATCGTGAAGGATGGCCATCTTCATTGTATATTGCTGTTTTATGGCTCGCCTTTTTGTTTATTCTTACTCTTATTGTGAATAATTATATCCTTATCGGAATTATTATGACACTTATGTTTGTGTTGTCAGGAATCATGCATAAAAACAGAAAACTTGTTTATACTATGCTCGTGGTTGCTGTAATATCATCTGTTTATGTTATTAGTGTAAATTATTTCTTTGACCAGGTGTTACGACAACATCAGAAAGACAGAATTATGATTCTGCTGGGAAAAGAAGTTGATCCTCAGGGAATCGGCTATAATATTAATCAGTCATTAATTGCCATTGGCTCAGGTGGAACAACAGGAAAGGGCTTTATGAATGGTACACAGACAAAATTTAATTTTGTGCCCGAACAAAGCACTGACTTTATCTTTTGTACAATTGGAGAAGAATTTGGTTTTATGGGAAGCTTTGTATTGATAGGATTATTTTTATTACTACTTATTCGGATAATAATTCTTTCAGAAAAGCAAAGGTCTGCATATTCGCGTATTTATGGCTATGCACTTGCTTCTGTATTGTTTTTTCATTTTTTTGTCAATATTGCAATGACAGTGAACCTTGTTCCGGTTATAGGAATTCCGCTTCCTTTTTTCAGCTACGGAGGTTCTTCTTTATTATCGTTTACAATGTTGTTGTTTATTTTTATCAAACTGAACACCAAACGCTATGATGTAATTTGATGGTGATTAATTGGTGAGCAGTTACGAAATGTGTAATTTTGTAAAAAAATTAGTTCGCAGTGTCAAAAAAGAAGGTTTTATTAGCCATGAGCGGAGGTCTTGACAGTAGCATTGCTGCAATGTTGCTGTTGGAACAAGGCTATGAACTTGTGGGTGCCACATTCAGAACATGGGATTATATCTCTGAAAGTTGTTTGAACAAAAACACCGGTTGTTGTAGTATTGAAGCCATTGGAGATGCAGCCGCATTTGCTGAAAGTCTTGGGTTTTCTCATCATGTGCTTGACCTGAGAAACGAATTCAGAAATGTGGTTATTTCAAATTTTGTCAAATCATACGTTGGCGGTACAACCCCAAATCCTTGTGTAATTTGCAATGCATATATTAAATGGGGGCTAATGCTTGATTTTGCCCATAATCAAGGATGTGATTTTATTGCCACCGGACATTATGCTGGTATCAGACAATATGGAGACAGGTTTGTACTCATAAATGCAGTTGACAATGCCAAAGATCAAACTTATTTTTTGTGGCAACTCACATCAGAACAGCTCAGCAAAACATTATTTCCGCTTCATGGACTTAGTAAAGAAAAGGTTAGAAAAATTGCTTTTGATGAAGGGCTGGTTTCGCTTTCAAAAAAAAGAGAAAGTCAGGAAATCTGCTTTATTCCTGATAATAACTATTCCGGTTTTATTCAAAAAGAATTTTCAACGGAAGTGAAAGACATAGGAAACGGAGATGTTTTGGATGCTTCCGGAAAAATCATTGGCAAACACAAAGGATATTTCAATTATACAATTGGTCAGCGCAAAGGATTGGGAGTGGCTGTTGGACGCCCGGTCTATGTTACAGCAATTGACTCTTTCAGAAATACAATTACAATAGGAGATAAGGAAGATCTTTTAACACAAGAAATTATGGTTGAGGATATGAATCTGAACAAGTTTGAGGAGATCCCCAATGAATTTAGTGCTGACGTGAAAATTCGATATAATACCCACAGAGTGAGTGCAAGAATTAAAAAATTGAAAAATGGATGTGTTGTGAAGTTTGATACACCTGTTTCAGCTGCAACCCCGGGTCAGTCAGCTGTGTTTTATCAGGGTGATGAATGTATTGGAGGAGGTGTTATTTGCAATTCTTTGAAGTAGTACAATTTTTTCTGATTTACTTCTTGCCATTTTCTTTTTTTATGATACCGTTATCTTTAGAAAAGGTTTTTTTTTACTTAATTATCGTTTTTCTTTATTAATTTTAGTGCCTGAGTTAATTGCCAATTTTGTGTAACGTGCTTTATATGAAGAGATCAGGTTTATTTGTGCTTTTTTTTATTATGACAATTTCCTTGTCATCTCAAATATATAATGATCTTCATTTTGACACTTACAGCACAGAATACGTCAAAGTCCAGAAAGGATTGTCTCAAAATTCAATCATTTGTATGCTGGAAGATGAGAATGGTTTTTTGTGGATTGGAACATGGGATGGGTTGAACAGGTTTGACGGGTATGAATTTTTGGTTTTTAAACCGGGAATAGAAACCAATACATCCAATATAAGCAATGCAACTGTCAATGCCCTGCTGAAAGATTCTGAAGGTATGATATGGGTTGGAACAGATGAAGGATTGAACTTGTTTCATCCCGAAAAAATGGAGTTCACTGTGTATTATCAAACCACACTTGATAGTTTTCAGTTGGGAGAAAACAGAATCTTATCATTGGCAGAAGGTAAAAACGGTGATATTTGGGTGGGAACCTATAATGGTCTTTATGTTTTTAACAAGGAAACACAAGAGTTTCGTTTTGTTTCTTTTCCAGCAGACCGACTAACCAAAAATCATCCGGTGGTTTTTAAACTGCATCGTAATCCTTCATCAGATTATGTGTGGGTAGGTACAAATCAGGGATTGTACAGGTTTGATATTCACACAGATAAATATATCAACTTTTCTCAGGATTTGCCTCTGCTGGGTAAGACTGATATAATAACTTCGGTTTTTGAAGATAGTCATCACATGCTGTGGATTGGTACTGAAAATGGGCTTTATTTAAAGAATCTCAAAAATGGAAAATACGAATACTTCACATTTTCAAATTCAGTTTTAAAATCAAACCATATCCTGAGTTTTGTGGAAGATCAACATGGCAATGTATGGATTGGAACAATGGGAGGTGGGATTGTTATTTATGACCCCAATCAAATGAAATTACATGTTTTTGGCAATTCTGATCAGTTGTATGGTGGCCTTTCAAATGATTATATTTACTCAATTCTTCAGACAAGCAATGGCTCAATTTGGATTGGAACGTGGAGAGGATTAAATAAATTTACTCCCGGACAGTTTCGGTTTACTCATATTTCATTCGGACAGGGAATAAATTCTTTAAATTCCAATATGGTTTGGTCATTTCTTGAAGCTGATCAAAATACGATTTGGGTTGGAACTGAAAACGGCATCAATGTATATTATAAAAATGACGGAAGAATTTATTACATAACAAAAGACACAGAGCATCCTTTAAGGCTGAGGAGCAATAAAATAAGAGCAACCATGAAGGATAGCAGAGGCAGATTCTGGATTGGTTCATTTGATGAGGGAGTTGTGTGTTATGATCCGGTGAGTTATAAAAACATTCACTATTATCCCTCAAATTCCCACATGAATCATTTACTTGCAGGAAATAGTGTTTGGTCAATAGCAGAGGATCAGGCTGACAGCACTGTCTGGATTGCCACAAACAATGGATTGTCAAGAATTATGCAAAACGGAGATGCAATTCATTATTATCACAATCCGTCTGACCCTAATTCCATTAGTCAGAATGAGGTTTACTGGGTTATTTGTGATAGCAAAAAAACCATATGGGTGGCTTCTTTCAGTGGAGTTGATATATATAATCGTGAGAATGATAATTTTGTTAAATTTGAAACAATTGTATCAAATGAAAACAAACTAAAGACCAATCGGATTCTTTCTTTATTTGAAGATTCATCAGGCAACATATGGATTGCCACAATGGGAGAAGGTGTATCCAGATTTAATCCGGTTACCGGAGAACTGATTACACTGACAACCAACGATGGTTTGGCAAACAATACTGCTTACAATTTTGTAGAAGATTATCAGGGTAATATATGGATTACTACAAATCAGGGCATTTCAAAGGTGAATGCAGAGAACTTGAATATTTGGAATTTTGATGTGCGTGATGGAGTGCAGGGGCATGAATTTAATCTTGGAGCTGTGGGAAAATTAACAACAGGTGAAATTGTGATGGGCGGAATGAATGGATTTAATATTTTTAATCCTGAAATGCTTATTGAAAATGACTATGACCCCAAAATATTTATTACACGCTTTAGTGTCTACAATGAAAAACGATATGATTTTCTGAAAGACAAAACTTCATTACATCTTGCCTGGTGGGAAAACTATTTTTCTTTTGAATTTGCAGCACTGGATTATGCAAATCCAAAAAAGATTAATTATGCATACCAACTTGAAGGATTTGATAATGACTGGATTTATGTTTCATCAGACAAACGATATGCTGACTATACAAACATTCCTCCAGGCAAATATGTTTTCAGAGTAAGAGGAACAAACAGTGATGGCTTGTGGTCAGCGAATATTTTGTCAATACACATCACAGTTGCTGCACCATTTTGGAAAACAATATGGTTTAAAATCGCCACTGCGCTTTTGCTCACATTTTTAATTTGGCTTACTGTTAACGGACAAATAAAAAAAATCAGAAAAAAACAGGAAAGTGAAAGAAAAATATTTGAATTTGAGAAAAATGTGTTTGATCTTGAACAAAAAGTATTGCATTTGCAGATGAATCCCCATTTTTTATTTAATTCACTGAACTCAATTCAAAGTTTTATATTGAAAAACGAATCTGATCAGGCCGTACATTATCTCTCTAAGTTTTCCAATCTCATGAGACTTATTTTGCAAACAAGTCGCTCCTCACATGTGGTGGTCAGTGATGAAATTAAACTGTTGCACTATTATCTTGAAATAGAAACGCTAAGATTTGAAAATGTTTTTGAATATCAAATCAGTCTGGACCCTGATATTGATGAAGAATTTACAGCAATTCCTGCCCACATGGTGCAACCTTTAGTTGAAAATAGTATCAAGCATGGGCTGATTCATAAGAAAGGAAAGGGACATGTTTTTGTGATTTTCAAACAAAACAAAGACCATATTGAGGTAACAATAGAAGACAATGGTGTTGGAAGAAAAAGAGCATCAGAAATTCAAAAAAGCAAAAAACTAGAAGTAAGTAATCAGGGGATAAAGATAACAAGGGAGCGACTTGAAATTTTCAACAAACAAAAAAATGTCCCTACATATGGAATTGAATATGTAGATTTGCATAATGAACATGGAGAGGCGTCGGGGACAAAAGTTGTTTTGAAAGTGCCGTTTATGGATGTATAAATTGTTATAATTATAAATAATGTATAAAAAACGATAGCCATGACAAAAATAACAAAAGCAGTAATTATTGATGATGAAAAAAAATCACGTCAGGTTTTGCGTGATTTATTGGAAAAATATTGTATTGATATTGCTGTTGTTGATGAAGCAGCAGGATGTAAAGAGGGTGTCGAAATCATCAGTGAATTAAAACCTGATTTGGTGTTTCTTGACATTCAAATGCCCGATGGAAGCGGATTTAATTTGCTTGAAGAGTTTGAAAAACCCAATTTCAATGTGATTTTTGTTACTGCATTTGATCAGTATGCTATAAATGCCATCAAATTTAGTGCAATTGATTATCTGCTTAAGCCTGTAAATCCACAGGACCTTATTAAGTCTGTTGAAAGATACAAAGACCGAACTATGGCTGGAGATATTAATAAACGCCTTGATGTTTTAATGCAAAATCTGGGTGCAGGCAAATCCAAACCACAAAAAATTGTATTGTCAACAGCTGAGGGTTATCATGTGGTGAATCCTGATGATATAATCAGGTGCCAGTCAGATAGTTACTATACAAACTTTCATTTTATTGACGGAAAAAGAATTATTGTTTCCAAAACACTTAAAGAATATGAAGAGTTGCTCAGTGAGTTTGGTTTTGTGCGTTCTCACAAATCACATCTTGTAAATCTTAAGTATATAAAAAGTTATATGCGTGCCGATGGAGGAAACATCATTATGAGTGATGGAACTGAAGTTCCTGTTTCAAGAAGAAAAAGAGATTATATCATCAGTATAATCAGTCAGTTTTAACCATAAACTTAATTTATCATGCCGTTTACTTATCTTTGTAAAATTTATAAATAATAATAATGTATTTTTGAAAATTAAATAAAGCAGTATCTTATGGAGCAAATAGCCATTTATGTTTTAATCACTGTTATATTGATTATCACATCAATCCGAAGAAATAAAAAACAACAACAAGCAAAGCTTGAGCAGTTGAAAAAACAACAGGCATCAAACGAACTTCAGCAAGAAAACGAAGAAGGGACACTTGAAGATATTTTTAAAAAACTAAATAGCCAGATGTTTGATGAACAATATGTAAATCAACCCAATGTTGCTGAAGCAGAAACTTCATCTCAAAAATCAAATCAGCCATTTCTTGATTATGAATTAAAAAGAGCATCTGTTAAAAATCCAAGACCAAAAAGAAAATATTTTACAGAGAATGATGAAGTTTCAATACCTGATTCATTAGATGTGAGTGTTGGGGAAATAACAGACAGAGAGGCAGTTATCGACTTTGATGTTCGTCAGGCTGTGATATATTCAGAAATTATTAACAGAAAATATGAATGAAAGATTAATTTTTTTTTGCTTAAACAATAATTTTATTGCTAATTTTACCGGCTCGAAAAATACTATGGTTTAAAATAAAATGGTTCCTTATGTTAAAAAAACTACTCAGTGGATTTATTGTCTTAATGCTTATTAGCATTGTCGGTTTCACCCAAAGCAGCGGAACGCTCATGGGAAAACTTATTGATAAAGAAACCGGTGAACCGATACCTTTCGGTAATATTATT
>CAZGIW010000006.1:0-76975 GCA_964526285.1 uncultured Bacteroidales bacterium
TTTAGCAAGGGCTTCGCAAATTGGTTGCTCAAAGCTGAAATTCGTTTAGCGAAACTCTTACGGGCATATAAGCAACAGGATGTTCAGCCTAATAAATATTCGGGTCATCTGTGCCAAACTGAAAAAAAGGACTGAGAACCATCCTGAACAAAAAAGCTGAATGCAAGGCAAATTTATTACTGTAGCCTTCAAGATTCACGGTCTTTAAATATCCTGTGGCAAGTAGTTCCATACTGAACTGATCGCTCATGGCATATCTGTAGCCACCTGAAAGATAAGCTCCAAAACCCAGTCCTCCCTGGCGAATATCATATTCATTGAGTGGTGTGTTGGGAATATAGGATGAACTTCCGTACACATTTACCATGTTAAATTCTCTCTCGAAAATATGAATTACATGTTTTTTTACATGTGTACTGTTGGCATGCAGTCCGGCCTCCCAGAAAGGGGTGAGCTGCTTGTGGGGAGAAATAGTGTACATGCCTCCAATGTCAATATTGGTTCTTCCCTCGGTGGCAAAAATTCCGCAATACACAAAACTCTCAAGCATTCCGGAATAGGGAGGAAACACCTGAAGTGTAAACACATCCCTCACCTGAAGCTTTGAATAATTCACACTTATGTTCAAAGCCAGTTCATCAGAAAAATTATATCTTGCCGAAAAACCCACATGCATGGCTGCGTCATACTTAATGTTTGCTGGGATTTCGTATATCTGAAAAGAATCTCTTGATGCATTATAGTCCATCAGTTCAACAATTTCCTGCCTCCAGTAATAATTGGAAAAAATATATTCAAGGTTGTTCACATTGTGTCGGTCTCCATTGTAAAACTGTGCATGATGTTTGTTGGGAAGATATAATCCAAAATTGCCGCTCACCTCCCATCCAATTTTTTGCTGATTGTTTTTAACATAAAAAGGTGATTGCTGAATATGAATTTTCAGGGAATCATCTCCTCTGCTCCACATCAGTAAAGGAAAAAACACAACAGCGCACAATGTCAATATTACAGTTTTTTTCATAACTCTTTTCATTATGGTTCCCAAAATAATTCTTTAAAATTTACAACCACATCATCAACCACTTTCACTCCTTCGCTCTCAAGTAATTTTTGCATTGCCTCAATGCCCCCGAAATGAAATTTTCCGGTGAGCAAACCATTGCGGTTCACCACACGATGAGCAGGTACAGGCGGATGAGCATTTGCCGATGAATTGAGTGCCCAGCCTACCATGCGTGAAGATCCGGCCGACCCCAGATGTTTTGCAATGGCTCCGTATGTGGTCACACGTCCTGCAGGAATCTGTCTGGTTACTTCCAGTACTTTGTTGAAAAATGTATTTTCATTATTGTCAGAATCCTGATTTGAAAATGGAACAAAACACACATATTTGATTGCACTTCCCTGTTCCAGCCACATTTTTTCATAATATGTTGTAAACCTCGTCACATCTCCCTCAACCTTGTCTCCGTAAACATCAGATGATTTTTGTAGTGTCTGGTAGCCATTTTTTTCTATCACCTCCAGAGTGAATTCATACAAGGTTATATCATCTGTTTTCAGATGTATTTTGCCTCCGGGCTTGAGAATTTTTTCATATCGTGTGATAAATTCGGGAGATGTGAGTCGTTTTTGTGCTTCCCTTTCACGAAGATGAGGATCGGGAAAGGTAATCCAGATTTCGTCTACTTCAGTTTTTTCAAACAAGTATTCAATTCCTGAAATATGTCTTCTGACAAATGCCACATTGTGGAGCTGGGCATCAATGGCACGTTTGCATCCAACCCACATGCGTGATCCCTTAATGTCAATCCCGATGAAATTTTTATCAGGATATGCAGCCGCAAGTCCCACTGTATATTCTCCCTTTCCGCACCCCAATTCAAGTACGACAGGATTTTGATTTTTAAAAAAAACGTCTTTCCATTTTCCCTTAAGAAAAAACCCGGCTTTCAGCTCCTCCCATGTGGGCTGAAACATGTGAGAAAAACCTGTGTTTTCATCAAATCTCTGCAATTTTCTGCGTGCCATATGAATTTATATTGCGTCCTGAAAAATGTGAACTACTTCACATATAACCAGGCATGGGGGTTTTTGTCTGCCTTAATCTTTTTAAGTTCCTCTTCGGCTTGTTCACGAGTTGCAAAACCCGAATATGCCACAATATGCAGGCCCTGTTTTGTCTGTCCTGCCAAAACTGAAGAAAAGCCTTCGGACTGAAGTGCCTGTACACGTTTTTCAGCCAGTTCTATATATTTAAAGCAATCGGCAACGATGAAATATTTTGCACCGGCTGTTGCAGCTGGTGGTGCTTTCTGAGGAATCGCTTCCTCCTCAATTTCTGTTTCGGGGATGACTTCCTTATTTTCAGCTATTGGCCCAACAGGCTGTTCTTCAGTTGTTTCGATAACTTCAGAAATTTGTTCTGCTGGGTCTTGCTGTGTCACCTTTGCAGGCAAAATTTTATTATACAGTATTTCCCAATATCCGGTAAAATATGCACTGGCTCCTGCAGCACATAAAACAACCAAAATAATGAGCGGAACAACAAATCTTTTTTTCTTCTTTTTATCAGGCGGTGTTTGTTGCTTTTGCACGTTCAACTGTTCTGGTTCTACGGGTTTTGAATTAGCTTCCTGAACTTTGATGGGTTCAGGTTGTTCTTCTGTTTTTTCAGGTTCATGTTCTTCTTTCTCCCCGGGCAGTTCAGTTTTTTTCGCTTCAGCAATTTGTTCGGCTTCAATAGCTATGGGTGGTGCAACTTGCTCAATCATCTGAGTTTCTTCCGGGATTTTAGGTTCATCCACGTTTTGCAAAACAGGCTCTGCTTCATTCTGTGCCAAAGGAATGTCTTCAGGTTGTTGTTCGGACTGATCAGTGGGGACTTCTGTATCAGGAATTGTTTCGGCCACTGAAACAGGATTTGTTGATATCTTTTTGCCTGGTTCTCCAATGACAAACACAGGCATTCCATAGGTTTGAGGTAGGATGTTGATATCTTCATCAAACACAAAAGAAAGGGAATGGTCAGGATTTCTTTTAAAGACTCCCAACTGTTGTATAGCATATGTTGTTTCAGTTTTCAGTACATCCTGAATTTCATCAACAAAACCAATCACCTTTGTTGTTGCATCATCTTTTGAAATGGCAGATTTTTCAGAAACAAACATGAGAAATTCATTATTTGTTTCACAATGTTTTTGTTCCTCAAACAAGATGATGACAGAAGGAGGTTTGAATTCGTGTAAAACAGGATGCACAGATGCACTCACTTGTTCAAGACTGAATTGTCCGAGATTTTTCAGTGTAACACTCCTTGTTTGCAGAAGATACTGTTTCAGCAAATCAACAACAGTGGTCATAATCGGTTTATTTTAAGCAGTTTTTAATTAAAAAATGTTCAATGTTTTTCACATCTTCGGGCACATCCACACACAAACCATCGTTTTGAGTGACAAGGACCTTAATATCAACTCCGTTTTCAAGCCATCTGAGTTGTTCGAGAGACTCAGCATTTTCGAGAGCAGAAACAGAAAGTTTGCAAATTCTTTCCAGTGTCTTTGTTTGAAAAGCATAAATTCCGATGTGTTTCAGAAAAAGTTGCGGAACAGGAGCCTTATTTCTGAAAAAAGGGATCACAGATCTGCTGAAATACAGAGCTTTTCCTCTTGAGTTACAAACAATTTTTACTGAATTATATCCTTCTACCTGTTTACTATCGGAGAAAGGGGTTGCAAGAGTTGCAATTTTTACAGATTTATCTGAAAAAGCAGCTGAAAGCAAGTCAATATCTTTAGGGTCAATCAATGGTTCATCACCCTGAATATTGACAATCACATCGGGGATATAATCAGGATTATTACTGCAAAACAGCTTGTAGGCCTCCAGACATCTGTCAGTTCCGCTTTGATGATCGGGAGAAGTCATTACCACATTTCCCCCAAAAGACTGAACATGTTTTTTTATTCTTTTGTCATCGGTAGCAACCAGCACATGAGTAAGCAAATGAGACTTCATGCACTGCTCATACACTCTTTGTATCATTGAAACACCATTGATTTTCACCAGTGGTTTTCCAGGGAAACGTGTGGAGGCATATCGGGAAGGGATAATTCCAAGAACTTTTTTTTTCATATTATACATTAAAACAAACCGTGAATTTCGGCATCAATTTTTTCAATGACAAAACCAAGGTCTTCAGCTTTATCAGAAAAATTGACATTATTTACGTCAATAATAAGCAGTTTTCCTGACATATAATTTTCAATCCATTTTTCATATCTGTCATTGAGGCTTTGCAAATAATCCAGTCTGATTGACGATTCATAGGCTCTTCCTCTTTTCTGAATCTGCCGCACCAGCGTAGGTACTTCAGCTCTTAGATAAATGAGCAAGTCAGGAGCCTGAATAAATGAAGCCATCAGTTCAAACAATGACAAATAATTTTCAAAATCACGGTTTGTCATCAACCCCATGTCATGCAGGTTGGGTGCAAAAATATATGCATCTTCATAAATTGTTCTGTCCTGAATAACCGTTTTGCCGCTTTTTCTGATATCTACAACCTGACGAAACCGACTGTTAAGAAAATATATCTGAAGATTGAATGACCAGCGTTTCATGTCCTCATAAAAACTTTCCAAATATGGATTTGAATCCACATCTTCAAAATGAGGAGTCCATCCGTAATGTTTTGCGAGCAAAGTTGTCAGTGTTGTTTTGCCGCTTCCAATGTTTCCTGCAATGGCTATATGCATAAAATGATATTTAATTAGTATAATTATTTTTAATCCTGAGCAGTCAGCAAATATAAACTTATTTTCTTTTCATATTGCATTAAAATATATGGAAAATGCATGGAAAATTTTAAAACTCCCTTCATGTCTGTTGTAATAACAGATTCTGACAGATTAAAAACATCCTGCACCACTATTCCTGTTTCACTGGCGGAATAAATACCGTTTTCACCCACAGAAACCACCCAACCGGAAGTCATCAAAGTTTTCACAATATTCCCGGCATTGTCAGTTAAAACAACTCCCACATTGTGAGATAAGGCAAGCAAATTGCCTGAAATCATTGTCATTTCTGTTGGAAAAAACGCTTTGGAAAATAATCGTCTCACGTCTGTTGATTCCTGCATTTTGATGCCTGACCAGCTCATCATAACAAACTTGCCCTGCCCTGCGTCATATACCCAGAAACCATTATCATCTGCTGCACATGCTGCAATGGGATCAGAAATGCCCGCAGCATGAAGATCAATTACAGCCCCAACGGGAGATAGTGTGTTGTCAAGCACTATCAGTTTTCCCTGGTCTGCATACAAAGCAGTGATTTTCAGGGGGTTTGAGCAACTGAGGTGGGTAATGTTTCCTTTGCTGTTGTCGGAAAAATTAAAATCAACCTGTCCCTGTTTGTTGAATTTGTAAATTGTATTTCTTTGAATCACATAACAGTTACCCTGAGCATCAACTCCGCCAACTTTAAACTTTCCCTTTTCCGAAAAAAGTAATGTTTGCTGAGCAGACAGACATGAAGAAATCAAAAGAAAAATGATAATAACATTAGGCATAAGTTTCGTTTTCCATAATTTTTTTAATTTCCATTAATATTTTTGTATCATTGGAAAGTCTTGGAACTTTATTTTGTCCGCCCAGTTTTCCTTTCAACCTGAACCATTCATAAAAAGTATTGTGTGGAACAGCCTCAATAACAGGAAATTGGAGGATCATATTTTTATAGCGCTTGGCTTCATAATCAGAGTTGTGACTTTTGAGAGAGTTATCAAGAATTTCAGAAAAAAACTGAATATCTGACGGAGGAGATGAAAATTCAATCAGCCAGTGATGAGCTGATGGATTATCATTGTTGTCTAAATAGGGACCAGCTGTAAATTCATTTACAACAGCACCTGTTTTTTCACATGCTTCAGCAATGGCGTTTTCTGCATTTTCAACCATAAGTTCTTCGCCTGCAATATTAATGAATGATTTTGTTCGTCCGGTAATTTTAATTCTGAATGGGAAAAGTGATGTAAACTCAATTGTGTCTCCAATGAGATATCTCCACAAGCCGCCGTTTGTTGTAATAACCAAAGCGTAGCCAACTCCTTTTTCCACCTGATCAAGCGTAAGAGATTGTGGAAATTTGGATTCCGTTTGGTGAAGGGGCACAAATTCAAAAAAGATTCCATAATCAAGCATAAGGAGTAATTCGCCGCTTCCCGGAACATCTTCCATTGCAAAATATCCTTCTGAAGCATTGTAGGTTTCCATAAGGCGGGGAGTTTTTGCAGAAAACATGTCAAGAAAGCGTTTTTTATATGGAGCAAAATTCACTCCTCCATGGAAATATGCTTCAAAATCGGGCCACACTTCTTCCACATATTTTTTCCCAGTTGCCTCAAGCACTCTGTCAAGCAAAAGCAAGCTCCAGGAAGGAACACCTGAAAGGCTTGTCACGTTTTTGTCAATTGTTGTATTGACAATTTTTTCAATTTTTTCTTCCCACTCACTCATAAGCGCAATTGAAAGGTCGGGAGTGCGTATCAATTCAGCCCAAAAGGGCAGATTTTGCATCAGAATTGCAGATAAATCACCTGTATAATATTCTTCGCTGTTGACTTCATGTATTGAATGAGAACCGCCTACACCGATTGATTTGCTTGTGTAAATTTTTGTATCGGGATAATTGTTGCAATAAACTGCAAGCATGTCTTTGCCGGCTTTATAGTGGCAATCTTCAAGTGCCTCCCAGCTCACAGGAATATATTTGCTTTTGTCAGAAGTGGTGCCCGATGATTTTGCAAACCATTTAATTTCGCTGGGCCAAAGCACCTGCTGATTTCCCTGTCTTATTTTTTCAATATAGGGTTTCAAATCATCATAAGTATGAACAGGAATTCTTTGTTGAAAATCCGTAATGGTTTGAATTTCATGCATTCTATATTGCCTGCCAAATTCAGTATTGCTCGCAAAATCCAATAACTTTTTCAACAGCTCTTCCTGAACCTCAACCGGATAGCGCATAAAAAAATCCATCTGATAGAGACGTTTTTTCATAAACCAGGAAAAAAGCGAGTTGATAAACTTCATATAAATACTTTTATGCTGAAAGAGTTTACAAATATATTCAATTTTTGTGATTTGTGGAGGTATGGAATTTCAAAGAAAGCGACTTATGCGACTTGAGCTCTTTCTCCACTATCCTTACGTGAATTTCTAGGGATGAAAGAGGTTGCGACTTTATCGAATTTGCGAACGAAGAACAAAATAATTCTAAATTCGATTGTCCCGAAAAATTGAAAATCTGTGATTTTCTCATTTTTCGAGGATCCTCGAAAAAACTGAAAATTGCACGTTCTTCATTCATATATTTGTTTTTGCAATTTTTGTTTTTTCGGGATTCGAATGTTCTATTACTTCGTTCTCTGACTTTGTTCCCCGTCATTGTTCCCCGTCATTGTTCCCCGACTTTGTTCCCCGACTTTGTTCCCCGAAATTCACTGAAAGTGAATGAAGGAGGAAAATTCACTGAAAGTGAATGAAGGAGGAAATACATCTAAGTTGGCTGAAAGAGAATTCTTCGGCTCAAAACCCCTATACCCTATACCCTATACCCTATACCCTATACTCCTAAACATGTATTACTTATTAACTCCCCGTGCCTGAGTCACCCAACCATTACTCGACGGGTATTTCTTCTGCCATATCAGTGCTGTCTTCCTGTGGTCCGAACACAAAATCATCGGCCCCGTCAATGGCAGTTTGACGCTCGCCCTCAGATTCCTTAATATCTTTCAGTCTTTCTTTTTCCAGTTCTTCAGCAGAAGGGCCACATGAGCCCAATAGAAGTGCTAAACAAAAAAGGGGAACAAATAATCTCATGGCTTTTTTTTTAATTATGAATATGTTTTATATGGCAAAAATAAAAAAAAACTGTATATTTGAAGCTCAAAAACAATACCATGATAGTAAGGATAATAATGCTTTTAATATTAATTTCAGGTTTTGTACATGCACAAACGGCAGATGAATACTATGAAAGCGGTAGAAATTATATGACTAACGGCGACTTTAGAAGTGCTATAGAGGATTTTACAAAGGCTCTTGAAATAGATTCTCTGTACGTGGAGGCGTGGACAGCTCGTGGTGATGCATGGGAAGAAATTGGAATTTATGGAGAGGCAACTGAGGACTGGATGCAGGCATATTATCTGCACGGTAATGACAGGTTTGATGAGGGATCCTTTGCTGATGCCTGCCGATACTGGAGCATGGCAGCAGAGATGGGGCATCCTGAAGCAAAAAGTTTATACAGGAATCATTGTAAGAGAAAAGCAAAAAACTGACAAACCCCATTAATTTTCTGCCCAAAGGCAGTTGTTGTCATAAGCACATTTTGTCGATACATTTGCCCTTAGTGTATATTTCATTTTGCACCGGCCATATTTTGTAGCTATCTTTGATTTTCTAAAAAAGTAACGATTATGAAAACAATTTTAAAAAACATGAGCTTTCCTGATAAACTATTATTTGTCTCTTTGTGGGCATTACTTCAGTTATGGGTTTTGGCTGTCACCGCCCAGGATGCCGAACAGGTAAAAACCTATACACGCGAATTGAGCAGAGATTATTACTGCGGCAGAGGATATGAGCATCAGGGAGACCAGAAAGCAGCTGCCTGGATTGCAGCCCGGTTTGATGACGCCGGAATACACCAAATTAACGACAACTGGTTTCAGGAATTTCAGTTTTCTATCAATACCATGCCATCTACTCTTGAGCTGAAAATTGATGATGTGACACTGAAAACAGGTACCGATTATATTTTGCGAAAATCTTTTGAAACAACAAATCGTACCTATGATATTCTGCACGTGAAAAATGATATATACAACAGTAAAGAATTTACAGACAGCCTTGCCATGGTGGATTTGAGCAACACAATTGCCATCGTTGATATTAATTTTATTTATCAAAACTATAAAAACCACACTGAAGTAATGGATGTGCTGTTTTCTTTGCCTTTCCCAGGATGGGTGTATCTGACAGACCAACCACTGAGAAGTTATGCTATGTATGGACTCAAATTAAGAGATGTTGTGATGATTGAAATGTCAAAAGATGTGATAAAAGGAGAAGAGAAGAAGCTTATGCTGAATGTGGAAACAGCGTTTCTCAGTGATTACACCTCAAAAAATGTTATGGGTTATGTGAGAGGAACAAAAAATCCGGATGAATATATTGTTCTAGGGGCACACTATGATCATTTGGGAATGATGGGAAAAAACACGTATTTTCCAGGAGCCGATGACAATGCTTCAGGTGTAGCTACTGTAATTGAATTTGCCCGCTTCTTTTCTGAAAGAAAAAATCGTCCCGAATGCTCTGTTATCTTTGTTTGTTTTGGCGCTGAAGAAGTGGGACTGTTAGGTTCAGAATATTTTGTTAATAATTGTCCTGTTCCTCACGAAAGCATTAAGCTTGTAATCAATTTAGATATGATTGCTTTCGGAGAAAGCGGTTTTAAAATAGAATACGGCGATGTACTTACAGATTATATGAACACCATGCGTGAAATTATTCAAACAAATAATCTGGAAATTGAAATACAAGAAGCAGAAGCTCAGCCACACAGTGATCATTTTCCCTTTATTGAAAAAGATATTCCTGCTTTTTTTATCACCAGCGGTGTGAAAGATTCAAAAGATTACCATACTGTGAATGATAACTTTGAGGCTCTTCCATTCACTAAAATCAACGAATTACTGATTTTACTCAGAGAATTTATGTACACATTTTAATGAAAGGTGTTTTTAAAAAATGTTGTAATTTTACAACATGCCTCGAAAATTAAATCTTACACCGGATTTTTCAGACTATCAGATTTTTGGTCTTTCCACTCATCTGAAAGATTACAAATTATGCTGGCATATCAATTCTGCTTTGCAAACAAATTTCATAAGGCATGAGGGACTTCCTGTAGATGTAGATCCTCCAAGAAAATACAGCCTTTTTGAACAAAAAGAATTTTGTGAGCAACTGGATCTGTATTTGCTTTCTAACTTCAGCAACCATATTCCGTGGTTTGAAAAAGCAAAACATTTTCATTACTTTTTTATCATTAGCGGTCGTCCCCTTAAATCTCAGTTTGTGTTTTTTGAAAAGTCTTTAAAAAAAATTCCGCAAATGTTGATGGTAACAAAACTTAGTTCACAGGAAAAAAAACTGGCACAGCCGCTGCTTAGTAATTTTGAATTGCATCTGACAGAAACAGCAATAAGAAACAGAGAGGAATCTAATATAGTCGTGCCCAAAAGAGCAGGCATAAAAAAACTCAAATAATACAAATAGCACTGATGAAGAATTTTCCACTGGTTTTTATGATGGCTCGCCGGTATTTGTTTGCCAAAAAATCATTTGCTATTATAAATATTGTATCCTTAATTTCTGTTATCGGGGTAACTGTGGGAACAATGGCGCTTTTTGTTGTATTGTCAGTTTTTAACGGATTTGAAAACCTTATTCTTGGCCTGTTTAATAGTTTTCACGCTGATTTTAAAATTGAATCTGCCGAAGGCAAAACATTTGATATAACAGAATTTCCCGAAGAGAAAATAAGACAAATTGAAGGAGTTTATACCGTAACAAATGTCATTGAAGACCTTGCTCTTGCCAGATATAACGACAGACAACATCTGGTCATCGTGAAAGCTGTGAGCGATGAGTTTCTCCTTTCTGCCAGTCTCGACTCAATTATTATCTACGGCGAACCCATACTTGAATATAATGAAGTAGAATTTGCAATTATTGGAGCCGGTGTTGACTATGTCCTGGGCGTGAATCTCAATGATTATTCAAAGGGAATTTCACTGTATGTTCCCAAAAGAACAGCAAAAGCCTCTGTGTCAATGGCTCAGGCATTTGTTTCTCAAAGTGTTTACGCTTCTTCGGTTTTTTCAATTCAGCAGGAGTTTGATGAAGAATATATCATTGTCCCCCTTGAAACCGGAAAACGACTGTATGAATATGAAAATGAAGTCACTTCTGTTGAAATTATGATGAAACCCAATTCCAGCTTGAAAAAAACCAGAAAAGCACTCAGTCAGATTCTTGGAAATGAATATGTGATTAAAGACAGATTTCAGCAACAGGAATTTATTTATAAAATTCTCAAAAGTGAAAAACTTGCCATTTTCCTCATCCTTTCGTTTATCCTTATTATTGCAACATTCAATGTGATAGGAACAATTAGTATGATTATTCTTGAAAAACGTAAAGATATTGCTGTTTTGAGTGCAATGGGATGCCCTCTTTCCACAATACGCAGACTGTTTGTTGTTGAAGGTATGCTGATTATTGGAACAGGCGCTGTTTTGGGAGTTATTCTTGGTGCAATCCTCTGCTGGCTTCAGCAAAAGTATGGCCTGCTTAGTCTGGGAAGCCCCGATGCAAACTATGTGGTTATGTCATATCCCGTCAAAATGAAAGCAGGCGATTTGTTAATCATACTCTCTACTGTGGGAGTCATCGGTTTTTTGTCCTCACTGATCCCCTCACGAAAAATCAAGGGTAAATTTGTAAGTATTAACCAACACGAACAGGGCGTGGAAGAAAAATAAAATACTATGAAAAAATTGGTTTTAATTTATTTGTCTGTTTCTGCTGTTTTTTTTTCAATAGGACAAACAGTACTGCTGCCAGTTGAAGAGTTCAACTCAAATATCCTGGTGCACGGAACAACAGCTCCTTCAACTGTATGGTTTGCCCCAAATTACCAACCACCTATTGCATGGACTTCATCAGGTGGCTGCCCCGACGGCAGAATTGGCTATTCTTCGTCATGGAATAATTACTGGGGTAATTTTGTGCGACTACCCCAAATTAACTGCACAGGTCATGATACAATCATTTTGTCATTTGATGTGAGTCATTCCTGGTTTTCCGCTCATACCAACGATTGGTGTCGCTTTTATATTTGGGCTGACGGTGGGTATACCCACAATGTTGTGTCTGTTCTGATTGACTCTGTTGATGTGACATATGATTCAGGGATCAACGGCAAAGGTTTCAGGTTTACCGAAGTCAGGTCATGCAATTCTGTTGAGGTGAAATTTGATATTTCTGCCATCTCAAACAAAAGCAACTTGCTGTTGTATATTGAACCTTCATGCAGTTACAATAATAGTAATGTTTTTTATGTGTATTTTGATAATATCAGCGCGAAGTCACACGATGGTGTATCGGTAAGTCTTGAAGATAAAAAAGAAGAGTTTGAGTTTTTGGTGTATCCTGTGCCGGCATCAGAAAGTATTAATCTGGAGTATAAACAGGGATTTCCACCCAATACATCTATTGGTGTTTTTTCTGTTGACGGAAAGGTTCTGATAAAAGAGAATTTGTTATATGGAGAAACCTTGCATTGGATTAACATTTCTCAGCTGTATGCAGGAATATATCTGATGAATATTATTTCTGAAAAACAAGGTGTTTTATTTCAAAAAAGTATTGTTGTGGAATAAAAAAAAGCTGTCTTAAAAAAGACAGCTTTTCTTTTAATAATGCTGTTTTGCTTATTCAGCAACTTCTTCAACAACGTCGTCTTCAACAACTTCTTCAACAACTTCTTCTTCAACAACTTCTTCAACAACTTCTTCAGTAGTTTCTTCAGTTGTTTCTTCTTCTTTTGGAGCTTCGTTGCAAGCAACAAATGCAAACATTGCAAATGCTACTAATAAATAACTTAATTTTTTCATGATACTTTGTTTTTGGTTAATAACTTTCTTTTTAGTTAGCACTGCAAATATACGTTATAAATAATTGCAAGTGCAAATTTATTTTAACATTTATTAACATTTGTTTATAGACTAAATATAAATAAGGAAAACTTAAAAACGGCAAATTTTTTTTAATCGCGCAACCTATAAGCATTTTAATTTGTTGTAACTTTGATAAAAATTAAAAGAAATTGTATGAAAAAAATTAAATTTCTAATAGCAATTGCCACTGTAGTTTTTACAGTTTTTTCCCCTTTTTGTGCTTATTCACAAACGAATGTCACAATTATTTCAGAAACTTCAACTGAAATTATTGTCAAATTTCAACCATCTGCTCCCACTTTTAAATCTGTGGAAACTCCCTGGGGAACCATGCAGATTCCGCAGGTAGATAAAGGCACATATGTGTTGAAGGGAGGATATCCTGAGATGCAGAAATTAACCGCCTCAGTGGTAATTTCACCTCAGGGGTCGTCAGATTTTGAAATTATCGGAGCAGATTATTATGAGTTGGAAAACGTGGATATTGCTCCATCCAAAGGGAATCTTTTGCGCAATGTAAATCCAGATGATGTTCCCTATGTCAAATCATCTGTATATTCTCAAAATGCATACTGGCCGGTCAGTCCAGCCACATTAAAAGATCCATATAACATCAGGACAATGCGAGGGCAGACGATTGTTGTTACTCCATTTGCATGGAACCCGGTGTCAAAGTCACTAAGGATTTATACAGAGATTACAGTTCGGATATCTTTCACTTCTTCTCCCGGAATCAATGAACTGCCCCAACATGTGGCTGGTAATGAGTCTTATGATTTCGAACGTATTTATGAGCGTCAGTTTTTAAACTACAATTCTTCTTCATCAAAATATACTCCTGTAGAGGAAGATGGTAATATGCTGATTATCTGTCATGGTTCTTTTCTGACAGAGATGGAGCCTTTTGTGCGCTGGAAAAACCAGAAAGGTATCCCAACAGAGATTGTTGATGTTGCCACTATTGGGAATTCAGCTCAGATTAAAACCTATGTGGAAAATTATTATAATACAAATGGACTGACATATCTTTTATTGGTTGGTGATCATGCACAGGTGCCTGCCAGTTCCACATCAGCTGGTCCTTCAGATAATAATTATTCTTATATTGTTGGAAGTGATCGTTATCCTGATATTTTTGTGGGGCGTTTTTCAGCAGAGAATGTTGGCCATGTCACAACGCAGGTTGAAAGATCAGTTCAATATGAAAAGTATCCCGAGATAGCGGGAACATGGTATAAGAAAGGGGCTGGTATTGCTTCAGAAGAAGGTCCTGGACATAATAATCTTTATGATCATGAACATTTGCAACAGATAAGGTTAAAGCTATTGGCATATAATTATTCAGATGTAACAGAGCACTATGAAGGTTCGCAGGGCGGGTTGGACATGCCAGGAGACCCAACAGCACTTCAGGTACTTGATGACCTGAATAGCGGAGCCAGCATTATTAACTATACTGGTCATGGTTGGGATCAGGGTTGGGGCACTTCCGGTTTCAGCAACACGCATGTTGATCAGTTGACTAATGTTAACAAACTTCCATTTATTTGGTCAGTGGCATGTGTCAATGGAAACTTCACAACAACCACATGCTTTGGAGAAGCCTGGCTCAGAGCAACACATAGTGGCCAGCCAACCGGTGCTATTGGCATTATGGCGTCCACAATTAATCAAAGCTGGAATCCTCCAATGAGCGGACAGTTGGAAATGGTTGACATTCTTATTGAATCATACAGTGGCAATATTAAACGAAGCTTTGGTGGTATTAGCATGAATGGTTGTATGAAGATGAATGATGATTATGGAACAGGTGGTGAAGACATGACAGACACATGGGTTTTGTTTGGAGACCCGTCTCTTGTTGTCAGAACAGATACTCCTGCACCCATGACTGTAACACATCAGGCACAGGCCATTATTGGAAATGACAATATTGATGTGCAGTGTAATGTTGACGGTGCTTTGGTATGTTTAAGTATTGACGGGGTTATTCTCGGACGGGGATATGTGAACAGTGGAAATGTTAATATCATGTTTTCACCTTTAACTACAATTGATCCAATAGATGTTGTGGTAACTGCCTACAATAAACAAACTTATCTGGGGACAATTAATGTTATACCCCCGGCAGGACCCTACGTAATCAGAGAAACTGTTGTTATTAATGATGCTGCAGGCAATAACAACGGACTGGCTGATTTTGGTGAAACGATTCAACTGAATGTAACTCTCAAAAATATTGGTGTTGATCCTGCAACAAACGTGACGGCCACAGTGTCATCAGCCAACACCAACATTACAATAACTGGCAATAATGCCACATTTGGAAATATTGCTGCCGGTGGTTCGCATCTTGTGAACAATGCATTTAGCTTCACTGTCAATGATTCCATTACAGATCAGGAAATTGTATGGTTTTCTATCGCTGCTACTGATGGTGTTGATGTGTGGAACTCCACTTTTAGTATAACACTCAATGCACCGGTTTTGTCAGTAACAACAGTTCAGGTGAATGATGCCGGAGGAAATCAAAATGGAAGAATTGATCCGGGAGAAACAGTTCAGCTAATTTTTAATACATTGAATGATGGGCATGCAGATTCACCGCTTGCAACAGGACAACTGAGCAGCGGTTCTTCTAATGTTACAATAACAAATGCCAGTGTCAATGCAGGAGCTTTGCCCTTAGGACAAACTACTCCGGTTGCCTTTGAGGTGACCATTGATCCGGCAACTCCCATAGGAACAGTAATAGATTTTTCATATACATGTAGTGCAAATCCATACTCAACTTCCAAACAGATTTCAATGGCTGCAGGGCTGATTGTTGAAGATTGGGAATCAAATGATTTCAGTTCATATCCCTGGACTACTTCGGGCAATGCGCCATGGACAATCATCAGTGGTACAAATGTGTTTGAAGGAGGTTTTGCTGCCCGCTCTGGAGTTATTAGTGACGATCAGCAAAGTATACTTAGTGTAACACTCAATATTGTTGCTGATGACACAATTTCATTCTACAAAAAAGTATCATGTGAATATGGTTCTCAATGGTCTCAATGGTGGGATTACCTTGTGTTTCACGTAAACACAACTGAAATGGGAAGATGGGACGGCGAAATTGACTGGTCAAGAGAAGCGTTCTTTGTCACTGCAGGTAGCAGAACGTTTAAATGGACGTACATAAAAGATTATATCTACAGTGAAGGTGAAGATGCTGCATGGATTGACTTTGTTGTGTTTCCTCCATTTCAAACAGATATTTCTGTCCCAGAACAATCAAACGTTTCACACTATATTACATGCTTCCCAAATCCTGCAAATGATATGATAACAATATCTCTTGGGGTTTATAAATCTGATATCATCTCCATGGATATTGTTGACCTGAATGGGAAACTTGTTCTCTCTGTGGAGAACAATCTTATAATTGAACAGGGAGAGTATACAAAAACAATAAATGTTGCACATCTTTCAGCAGGAAATTACTATCTGAGGTTATTGTCGGACAAAGTATCTCTGAACCATCCTTTTGTAATTGTCAGATAACAGGCGTTTATAACTTAATGCCTGACATAGTGTATGTTTGACTGTCTGAATGTATTCTGAAAACATACATTCCT
This sequence comes from uncultured Bacteroidales bacterium, assembly GCA_964526285.1. Lineage (GTDB taxonomy): Bacteria > Bacteroidota > Bacteroidia > Bacteroidales > DTU049 > CAYMAZ01. The sequence goes on from CAZGIW010000006.1 coordinate 16,450, forward strand.
GGTGGAATTAATGACATATCAAGTGTTTGGGGATAGTGTTCAATATTAAATGTGTATAAAACAATCCCTAAAACTGAGTAAATTTTAAGAACTGATGCTTCTTTTGTTGTTGCTGACAATGTGATATTGTCTGTAAAAGGCATGGGAAAAAGCGAGAAGCATGAAATTTGAGAGTTAGAAATTCCGGCATCAGGACCCCATATCTGGCGCGCATATCCGGGATGGTCAATAAATGGATTGCGATTGTTTTGAATCTTAAAAATTGAATCATTTCGCGAAACTTCTTTCATATCAACAGGGTCATTTTCATGCCATTGCAGATATAAATTGATAACCCATTGATTGAAAGCAGGCCAGGTGGTTCCGTCAAGCACTGCCGATGCTCCTGCCTCATTTGCTGGCCATCCGGAAATCAGATGTTCATATCTTGTTACCATATAAAAAAGAATTCTGGCAAAATCACCCTTGTATTCATCCACAGGTTCAAACACTGTTCCACTGTATCCGGGAAAATTACTTGTGCCCAGTTTACTTCCGTTGTAAGATGTCCAGCTAACACTTCCAACCTGTCCGAATGGATAATTTGATCGTTTATTGTTTGTCCATGCATCAACAGGCACTATGTGATGAAGATCGGCATACATGGGGTAGATCTCGCCTCCAATCCAACTTGTTGGGACTGAATGCTCACGATTGAAACAATCACATTCTGCTGAATAATTTCCACACTGATCAGTGACAAACTGAAAATTGCAATCCGAATACATGTCCCAAACCTCACCAGAAGATTCTTTGTCGGTCTTTTCAAAATGCAGCCATAAGGATGCATATGTATTTGAAGTATGTCCGCTACTGATAATCTGAAACAATGCTGTTTTTAAATCCCCCTGAATTTTTCCTGTTGCCTGATTATAATATCCGGGAGGAATCTGTCCCGAAAGATGTTGAAAAACAAGCAAAAAGAATAGAATACAAACTGGTTTTTTCATTAAAGCCAAATCTTCTGCAAAGATAATGCTTTTCAGAAGAATAAACGATACATGATTGTGCCTGATGAATTCTATCAAAAGCACACCCCCTTATGATACATTCAGTAATCATTAAATATTGGACACTTGTTAATACCTGGATGTTAATTTTGTGTTAAACACAAACAATTTAATTTAGACTACATAAAAACAAACTATCTTTGCAAAATAAATCTTAAAACAAAAAAATTATGAAAACAAAATATTTTTTAACATTCATATTCTCGCTCTTGCTTTCATTTGCTGTATTTGCAGAAGGAGAAGAGGGAATAACACAAGAATCAGCATTTAACCAGATGTTTTACAATGAAATCAGTTCTCAGTTGTACTTTCCTGATGAAGCAAGATCAATGGGTCTTGAGGGTTTTGTGCTTGTGAGTTTTGAAATTGGAGCCAATGGTGATATTGAAATTCTTGAGATGAACAGTAGTGATATGATTTTTTACAATGCAGCCAAAGAGTCTTTATCAAACATATTGTTATGTTCACATGCACAAGGGAATGTATATAACATGCAGTTTAATTACAAACTATATTAAAAACGGACCCCTTAGCCTTGTAATGGCGTTTTTCGGTATACGTTAGCGAAGCGCGTATTATCATCCGAAGTACACGAAGTGGACTAAGGATGGTAACGTTTTACGTTTATCGTATAACGGCCGATCACCGAACAACGCAGCCGATACTCGCAGGAGTTCACCATGCGAAGCATGGCAACCGCTCCGAAGGAGTCCCTCACGGGAAACACCGTATAAAGCAAAAAACAGATTGTTGCTGGCAGTAACGAAATTGTTTAAAAAGTTGCTATGTAAATTTTACAATCATGCAGTAAAACTACCATCTGTCCCCAGATTTTTTACTTGTCCCAAAAATTCAACGATTTTTTTTTAGTAGCGAGCAGTTACAAAAAAGAAAAAAAAATTAAATTTTCTTGTCAGGCACAAAAACACTAGTATTTTTGTTCTTTAAGAAATCGTCCTTCTTCATCGTAAAACTTCCACACTCCAACGGGTTCATCATTTTTATATTTGCCTTCATAATATAATTTCCCGTTGGGGTGATATACTTTTCTGTAGCCGTGCGACAATCCGTTTTTAAATTCACCTTCACTCCATAGGTTTCCGTTATCATACCAATACTTCCATTCTCCGTGTCGTTCTCCATTTTTGTTAAATGTGCCTTCCATTTCCTTTTGTCCGTTTTGATAATACAAAATTTCTTTGGTTAACACCTTTTGATCTCCTTTTTCTTTATAAAACCGAACTGTTTTTTCCTGTCCGGGAGACCATGTTTCTTCAACAACTTTAATTTCAGGAGAGGTTGAACATGATGATAGTAGAAAATGAACAGCAGTAATTAATAAGAAGGCGTGTATAAACCTTTTCGTATTCATAGTGTTGTTATTTTTTCTTGCTATTTGAGTAGCGTTCATTAAGGAGGGTTAGTACTTCTGTGGTGATATTAAACTCAGGATTGGTATAGAGAATTCCAACACCCTGTGTATATCCTAGAATATAGTCATATTGGTATTCTTCATTTACAATGGCCATTGCAACATTGAGAGAGTCATACACTCTTTGAGAAATGTCAAATTCTTTTTGGGCAATCTGGGAGGAATATTCTTCGCTAAGTTGAATAAGCGATTGTTGCTGTGCCATCAGGTTTTCTTCAGTTCTTTTTGCATCATCGTAACTGATATTTCCCGATTGTACTTTGCTCTGATAACTTTGAATTTGTCCCTGCAAAGATTTTTCTCTATCCTGAAGGTCTTGTTGCAAACTCATTGTTTCTGTTTCCAGTTCAGCTTTCAAATCCTGAAAAAGCGTATATTGGCTTAGCAGAGTATCAGAATCAATATATGCAATGCTAATACAAGAGCTGTTTTGTTGCCCCTTTGAATTATTTTTGTTTTTGGTAAGGATAAGAATAACACAAATTGCGATTCCAATAAAGAATACGATATTCAATACCGTTTGAATGTTTGAAAATCCTGAGTTTTTTTCTTTTCCTTCAATAGGTTCAATCTTTTTAATTTCTTCGTTCATGATTTTTTATTTTTTTAGTTTCCAAGGTCGGAAATGAATTTAATTCTCATGAGTCTGACTTCTTCTTCAGAGTATTCGTTTTCTCCAAGAGCCAGTAATGCTTCCTGAATTGAATCTGTTTCAGCAGATGAAAAATATTCATAAATATCCTGCTGGTGGTATTCATCCACAACCTCATCAATATAATAGTTCAGATTTACTTTTGTTCCACTGGCAACAATTCGTTCAACCTCGTCTAGTAGATCACTGAATGTCAATGTTTTGGCCAAAGCAATCTGCTCAAGTGGAATTTTTCTGTCAATTGATTGAATGATATATACTTTAAGACCGGATTTATTAATTACTGACTTAACAACAACATCATTTGGCCTTGTGATGTCATTTTCTTCAACATATTTTTTAATAATTTCCACAAAGGGCTGGCCATATTTTTGAGCTTTTCCAACACCAACACCTGAAATATTTTTCATTTCTTCAAGTGTAATTGGATATTGAATAGCCATATCTTCCAATGAAGGGTCTTGAAAAATCACAAATGGGGGCAAATTTTCTTTACGTGCAATTTCTTTTCTAAGGTCTTTCAAAAGAGAAAACAGCATTTTGTCTGTGCCGCTTCCTTTTTGCATGCCACCACTACCTATAAAATCGTCATCATCACCATCCGAATCATAATCATGGTCTTTTGCCATTTGAATTTCGTAAGGATTTTTCAAAAACTTCTCACCATCAGGAGCCATTTTAATTACGCCATAATTTTCAATATCCTTATTCAGCAGTTTGATAATCAGCATTTGTCTAATAATGGCATTCCAAAATTTATCATCATAGTCCATGCCAGCTTCAAAACACTCATAGGATTTAACCTTTGGGTTTTTGAGAGTACCTGTTACATTACCGGTTAAAATGCTGATAAGCTGCTTGGCTTTGAATTGTTGGTTGGTTTCTTTCACAGCACTCAGCACTGTTAATACATGTTCTTTTGCTTCAAATTTCATTTTTGGATGTAAACAATTATCACAGGTTGAACAATTTTCAGATTCATAGGTTTCACCAAAATAATGGAGAAGTTGTTTTCTGCGGCATACAGATGATTCAGCATAAGAAATTACCTCCTGAAGAAGTTGTAGGGCAATTTCCTGTTCGGCCACAGGTTTGTTTTTTCCGAATTTTTCAATTTTTTGAATATCATCATAGCTGTAAAAGCCAAGACATTTGCCTTCACCTCCGTCACGTCCTGACCGGCCAGTTTCCTGATAATAGCCTTCCAGGCTTTTTGGCATGTCATAGTGAATAATAAATCGCACATCGGGCTTGTCAATTCCCATTCCGAAAGCAATAGTAGCAACAATTATATCAATTTCTTCCATCAAAAACATATCCTGATGCATTTTTCGCGTTTTGGCATCAAGACCGGCATGATAAGCAACTGCTTTTATTCCGTTTACCTGCAAGGCAGCAGCAATTTCTTCAACTTTTTTTCTGCTCAGACAGTATATTATGCCTGATTTTCCCAAATGTGAACGTACGAATTTCAATATTTCCTTGAAGATATCAGTGGTTTTTGGCCTTACCTCGTAATACAGGTTGGGTCTGTTAAATGACGATTTGTAAATGATAGCATCGGTCATTTGTAATGTTTTCAGTATGTCCTGTTGTACTTTTGGTGTTGCTGTGGCTGTAAGTGCAATTATTGGGACTTTTTTTCCAATGGTTTCAATAATTGGGCGAATTCTCCGGTACTCAGGTCTGAAGTCGTGTCCCCATTCAGAAATACAGTGGGCCTCATCAACGGCATAAAAACTAATTTCAATGTCGCGCAAAAATAATATATTGTCTTCCTTATTCAAAGACTCTGGTGCAAGAAAAAGCAATTTAGTCTTTCCTGACAACAGGTCTTCTTTTACCTGATGAATTTCTCCCCTTGATAATGATGAATTTAATACATGCGCTATTCCAGTATCAGTACCAAAATTGCGCATATTATCAACCTGGTTTTTCATAAGGGCAATAAGTGGAGAAATAATAATTGCCACCCCATTGGTCATTAGGGCTGGCAACTGATAACACATAGACTTGCCACCACCAGTGGGCATTATCACAAATGTGTCTTTTCCATCCATCAAACTCTTGATGATGTATTCCTGATTGTCCTTGAACTTATCAAAGCCAAAAACCTTCTTCAGCACTTCACGTAAATTTATTTCCTGTGTTTTCGGCATAACAGCTGTTTCATTTAATAACATTTTTTATTGACCTGCAAAGATATGATTTTTTTAATTTTTTCAATTCTTTTATGCAAACTTAATTCATTATTTCAACACAAAAAACATTTTTTTCATTTTTTTGCAAAAAAAGATGTAATTTGCACTGGTTTTTAATTATATATTACAATGACAAACAATAATATTGTTAATGAATTCAGAGAATACCGGGAAAAAATGAACAACAAAATTCTTGGTGCTGATAATTTACCTATAAAAAGACTTTACAGTGTTGATGCGCTAACTTATAATGATGGTGCTCTGGATGCCAAAACAAAGGAAATGCTTGGATTATGTGCTTCTTTGGTGCTCAGATGTGATGATTGTGTCAAATATCACCTTGAAAAATGTATGGAATTTGGTATCACTAAAGCACAAATATTTGATATCTTTGCGGTTGCTTCTGTTGTGGGAGGAACCATTACAATCCCTCATATGAGAAGAGGACTTGAATACTGGGAAGCCCTTGAAAATCTCAAATAAACCAAATGATTCGAATCAATGTGCTTCTGTTGTTTGTTTTTGCTGCAGGTAGTTCTCTGTTTGCACAAAACTTGCTGTTTTCAGGATATGTGATGGATGCAGAAACTCATGAACCCATTGAGTTTGCCAATGTGGCAATTTTGGGAACAACTTCTGGGACAACAACCAATCAGAATGGATATTTTCAATTTTATGCTCAAAAACCTTCTTCTGATACAATTGTTTTTAGTGCCGTTGGATATGAGAGAAAAAAAATTCCAGCGAACATGTTTACCAAAGAAGGAATCACCATTAACTTATTACCCGCAAATATCAATCTTCCTGAAGTAGTCATTGTGCCTGGTGAAAATCCGGCTGAAATTATTCTGAGAAAAGTAATTAGTGCTAAATCTGTCAATAATCAGGAAAACACGGAGTACTACTCATGTCTTGTATACAACAAACTCAGATTTGACCTGAATAATTTTGATGAACAAATCAGTCAAAGAAGATTGTTGCGACCCTTTGCTTTTGTATTTGAAAATACTGATACATTTCCGGAGACCAACAAAACTTTTTTACCAGTGTTTATTACTGAATCTATTTCCAGTTATTATTACAGAAAATCACCCCAAACAAGAAGAGAAATCATCAGAGCATCTAACATGTCGGGGCTGGAAAATGAAAGCGTTAGCCGCTTTTTGGGAGCGATGTATCAGCAAACATCTGTTTATGACAATTTTATTATGCTGTTTGAAAAAAACTTTGTCAGCCCCATTGCCAACAATGGACTTCTGTTCTATCGGTATTATCTAACCGACAGCATCATTTCTGATAATGAAAAATTTTTCAAAATTGATTTTGTGCCAAAGCGCAAACAGGAACTCACATTCACCGGGCATATGTGGATTCATGATCCATCCTTCGCAGTTCATTCTTTTCAAATGACTACAGCCCAGGATGCAAATATTAATTATGTGAACTATTTCTTTATGGCTGCTGAATATGAACCAGCAGAAAACACATGGGTAAAAAAAAGAGAATCTGTCATTGCCGATTTTAATATGCTGAGTGCAAACAGTTCAACCCCTGGATTTTTTGCACATAAAATCACGGTTTATCAAAATCATTCTTTTGATCCGCCTCAGGATGATAAAATCTTTGCCCGTCAGGAATTTGTCATAAGAGAAGATGGCCATGCCTCACATTCTGATGATTTTTGGATACAAAACAGACCCGAAATGCTCAGTAAACATGATCTCGCTGTTTATGAAATGATAGATTCTGTTACCAACACAAAAGCATTTCGCACCTGGTCAGATATTGTTCAGCTAATCACAACAGGGTATTATGTGGGAAAATATCTTGAATATGGGCCCTACATGTCGGTTGTTAGCTTCAATGCTGTTGAACAAACTCGATTCAGGTTTGGTATTCGAACAAGTAATAACTTCAGTACCCGGTTTATGCCAAATGCACACATTGCCTATGCAACAGGTGACGAAAAATTCAAATACGGTGCAGGAGGAATACTTATGTTGAGCAAAATTCCACGCAGACTCATAAACTTTCAATATAAGTATGATTATGAACTTTTGGGAAAAAGCGAAAATGCATTCCGTGAAGACTTTTTGCCCGCAACATTGCTCACAAGAAATCCCAATAACAAACTGACAATGACCAGGCAATTCAGATTGCTCTATGAATATGAATGGTTCTCAGGCTTTTCAACAAATCTTATTGGGGTACACAAAGAAATGTTTGCTCCATTAAATCAGGATTTTTTCTTTAAAAATAAAACAGCGATTATAAGTCAACCGAGTATAATAACCAGTGAGGTTAGTGCTGAAATTCGGTATGCATATAAAGAACGTTTTGTGGGTGGTGAATTTGAAAGAATCAGTCTAGGGTCAAAGTATCCCATTCTTCGCGTGCGCACAACCATGGGATTTGGAGATTATGAGTATCAAAAACTTCATTTGAGTTTTTCTCATTGGTTTAATGTGCGTACTTTCGGTTGGTCTAAATACATCATTAATGCTGGCAAAACATGGGGCACACTGCCATATCCGCTTTTAAAAATGCACGAAGGAAACCAATCTTTTGTGTTTGACGAAATGGCATTCAATATGATGAACTATTATGAATTTCTCAGCTCACAATGGGTCAGCATGTATTATACCCATCATTTCGACGGGTTCTTTTTTAACAGAATCCCTTTGCTTAGAAAACTTAAGCTGAGAGAGGTGGTTTGGGGAAAAATCCTTGTGGGAAATCTGGATTCGGAAAACTACAATTACAATATATTGCCAGAAAATATGTTTGTTCTAAACGAACCCTATGTTGAGGCTGGTGTGGGCATTGAAAATATTCTTAAAGTTATGCGTCTTGATGCAGTATGGAGATTGAGCCATCTGAACAATCCCAACATATCAAAATTTACTTTGCTCATTGGTTTTCAATTTTATCTGTAATTTTGTCCCAATTATGAAACTAAGAACAGAGAACATAGTTAAAAAATATAAAGGGCGTACTGTAGTCAACCAGGTGAGTGTTGATGTGTCGAGAGGTGAAATTGTGGGACTTCTGGGACCCAATGGCGCTGGAAAAACAACGTCCTTTTATATTATTGTAGGCCTGATTAAACCCAATGCCGGAAAAGTGTTTCTTGATGATAAAGAAATTACAGATACTCCAATGTATAAACGTGCCCAAATGGGAGTGGGTTATCTTGCTCAGGAAGCGTCTGTTTTCCGACAACTCAGTGTTGAAGATAATATCAAAGCTGTTTTGGAATTTACAAAATACTCCAAAATTCAGCAACAGGAAAAACTGGAATCATTGCTTGATGAGTTTGGATTGCAGAAAATTCGCAAAAGTAAAGGCAATCAACTTTCAGGTGGAGAGAGAAGAAGAACAGAAATTGCCCGAAGTCTTGCTGTTGATCCAAAATTCATTTTACTTGACGAACCTTTTGCCGGCGTTGACCCAATTGCCGTTGAGGATATTCAACAAATTGTGATAACATTGAAAGAAAAAAATATTGGGGTGTTAATCACCGACCATAATGTTCATGAAACACTTACAATCACAGACAGAGCATATCTTCTTTTTGAAGGCTCTGTGCTAAAGTCAGGCTCGGCCGAAGATCTTGCATCCGACGAACATGTAAGAAGAGTGTATCTGGGACAAAACTTTGAACTGAGACGTTAAATTTTATGTATTTTTACAAATTGTTTGAAAAAGAACTGGTTTTTTGAAAGAGAAAATTGCTCAATTGTCTGATAACGAACTGATTACTTTGTACAAGCTGCACAAAGACCGAAACTTGGTTGGCGAACTGTACAAAAGGTATTCTGGTTTTTGCTTTGCTGTGAGCATGAAATATATGAAGGATGAAGACGATAGTCAGGATGCCGTGATGAGCGTATTTGAAAAACTCTTTGATTACTTACTGAAACATAATATTGAAAACTTCAAATCATGGCTCTATTCTGTGGTTAAAAATCACTGCTTGCTTGAACTTCGCAATTCAAAAAGACAAACAAGGCATCATGACGAAGGACAGGTTTCTGAAAATATTATGGAAAACAGAGCATTTGTGTATCAAGACACCGATGTTTTGCTGGAAGATACATTGCAGGAACTTGAAAAGGCAATTCCCCATCTTTCAAAAGAACAGAGAACATGCATCGAACTGTTCTATCTTCATGACAAAAGCTATCAGGAAGTATCAGAAATAACAGGTTATGACATGAAAAAAGTGAAAAGTTATATACAAAACGGGAAAAGAAATTTGAAAATAATGTTAGAATCAAATAAATAATGAACAAAAAAATCAGCCACATTTTTTCTTCCTCACATTGTCCTTCCGAAAAGGAATTACTGGATTATGTGAAAAACAGGCTTGATGCTTCAAAAAAACATCTGGTTGAAGCACATCTTGCCGATTGTGAAATGTGCAGTGATTATGTGGACGGATTATCGCTTTTGCCCGATGCCGACAAAATTCAGCAAATCACAATTGAGCTGAACAAAAAAATTGATGATGTAGCTGCAAAAAAGCCCAAAGCCCGTTTTTTTAATATGCGCAATGTAACTGCTGCCGCAGCCGTGCTGACCATACTTGTGGTGGTTACTTTTGTGCTCAATAATCAGTTTAAAAAAACGGAGCGCACAGAAACAGCACAATCAACAACTATTTTCGAAGAAGAAGTCGTTGAAGAAACTCTTGAAGGGGAAGATGAACTGGATGAAACAATTGTTAACCAGCAGGAAAAACCCATTTCAGCTACATATCCTGAGGAAACTGCCTTACAAACAGGAAATGAAAGAAAAGATGAGCAAACTCCACCAACAACGACATCGATAAAACCGAAAACCACAGGAGAAACACAGGTTCAGGATTCAGAAGATAACAATGGCAGAAATGTGGGTTTTGATGAGGTTGATAAAGTTGATGATGCAGTTGCTGATGTAGTTGCTGATGCAGATTATTTTTCCACTGTTACTGAAGAGTCTGAACCGAATTTGGAGAGGGAAGATAAACGTGAAGAAGCAAAAGGCGCTTCTACAAAAACAAGAACCACTGAATCCAAAAAAGCAGAAGTGGTTGAGGTAGAGAGCACATCATCCTCTGTTGCTGAAGCCAATCAGGGTATTCAATTGTATAATGAACATGAATACAATGCTTCTTTGAAGTATTTTGAAGATGTGTTGCTAAAAAATCCGGGCGACCAGACAGCCCAATGGTATTATGCACTAAACCTCATTGCACTGAAGCGTTATGATGAAGCAAAAGTTGCACTTAACAGCATCATTCAATCAGGAGGCAAATACAAAAAACAGGCAGAAAAGGAATTGAAAAAGCTGTAGGGATAAAGGTTTTATCAAAAAAAAGCCATTCAAAACTGAATGGCTTTTTTTTCTCACAATTTCAGAGTGACTATATCAAACCCTTATCATGTTTAATCTGAATGTTTTTCAGCATATCATCTGTCATTGCTTCCAGATTATAATCAGGACTCCATCCCCATTCTTCGCGGGCTGCTGTGTCGTCCACATCATTTGGCCATGAATCAGCAATTGCCTGACGGAAATCGGGTTCATAGTTCACCTCAAATTCAGGAATGCGTTTTTTAATGGCTGCTGCAAGTTCGGCAACACTAAAGCTCATTGCTCCAACATTAAAATCACTGTGATGTTTCAGCTTTGAAAAATCGGCCTGCATCAGGTCAATGGTTGATTTAATACAATCGGGCATATACATCATCGGAAGTCTTGTGTCTTCCTTCACAAAACAAGTATATTTTTTGTTTTTGATGGCTTCATAATAAATTGCCACTGCATAGTCAGTTGTTCCGCCACCTGGCAAAGTTTCGTGGCTGATGATGCCGGGATAACGAAGTCCGCGCACATCAAGTCCGTAGCGTCGAACATAATAATCTCCAAGCAATTCGCCTGCAACTTTGGTCAGGCCATACATGGTGGTTGGTTTAAGTACAGTTTCCTGAGGAGCGCGATCCAAAGGAGTTCCGGGACCAAAAACAGCAATAGAGCTTGGCACAAGCACCTGTTTCATTTTCATTTCACGTGCAATTTCCAAAACATTGAGCAATCCGTTCATGTTTACATCCCATGCAAGCATTGGGTCCTGTTCGCCTGTGGCGGAGAGAATGGCCGCCATATTGATGATGATATTTACATCATATTTTTTACAAACATTGTAAAGATCTTCACGGTTGACAGCATTGAAAAACTCAAAAGGACCTGTTTCCATCACTGCCTGTGATGGAGCTGTTTTGCGACCTGTTCCGATAACATTGTCATTTCCGTACATTTTGCGCAGTGTAAGAATCAACTCTGATCCAATTTGTCCCGCTGCACCTACAACAAGAATTTTTTCCATAGTTTTTTATTTTTTTTAGGTAATTGTTAATTTTTTTTGCAAACTTACTGTAAATTTTTAAAATTCTGAAAATAATAAGTCGCAAAAACCAATTATTAAATGGTCTGATTACAGAAAATTTTAAAGAAGACAATTAAACCACATTGCTGAACATTTACATTGTTATTGATACTTCTATGCAGAAATCCGTTTTATGTGTTTATCGGTGTAGGGTTGCGAGGCGCGTTTCGTTTTAGGTTTTACGTTGTTCGGTTTTTTTTCGTGAGGGGCTCATTCAGACCGGCTTCCATGGTTTACATAAAAAATATGGTGTTCACTATCCGAAATCCGTATGCTTAAATTTAGTTTCGTCACACGTAACCGTATAACCTAAAACGCTATTGCAAAGTTGTGTAGTTACGTGTTATTAAAAAAACAAATGTATTTGGAACTTGCAAAAAAATTGTATTTTTGAAAGTTCAATCAATCAGAGGCTATAATGGATTTGCTGCGACTTTGGAAAATGATAATTGTTGGAGTTTTATTAGTGGCTTATTCAAACAATTCATGTTCGCAAAATCTGGTTGTAAACGGCAATTTTGATTTGTATTTTCGTTGTCCCCAATCATATAACCAATACAATAACAATATAAAAGACCTAATTCCCGGATGGGGAACAGTGAACAAATCAACTCCTGATTTCTTTCACCGTTGCAGCCAAAACACTGATGTGGGTGTGCCTCAGAATTTTGCAGGGATTATTGAGCCTGTTGACGGAGACGGATATATGGGGATAATTCTCAGGGTTGATGAAGAAACATATCCATTTTCTTCTTCATATTCAGAACATATTACAGGCGTACTTGAAACACCTTTGGAAAGAGGAAAATCATATTGTTTTTCATTTTACTATGCACTTGCACAGAATTCTGGTATTGTAACCAATACAATTGGGATATACTTCTCTAAAGACAAACCGGTTTTTCAGGATTATGATGAACAATATGGTTTTCAACCTCAGTTGATATTACATAATGACTCGGTTTTGGGCAGCAGACCCGGATGGAATATATTGTCAGCAGTGTATGTGGCCTCAGGAGGTGAAAAGTTTTTTACAATCGGAAATTTTCAACCCTTATCACAAAGTACTGCAATGAAAAGAATGCCGGAGGTATACAACGATACGAGATTTTTTGCTTATTACTATATTGATGATGTTCGCATGTTTTTGGTTGAGGATGGGCCCTGTTTTGAAGAGGGAGCACTGGTTTTGTCAGCAGTCAGGATCCCCAATTACACAGACACTATTCAGGAGAATGATAACGATAAATTTAGAATAGGAAGTATTTATACACTGAAAAATCTGCATTTCGATTTTGAAAAAACAGAAATCCGCATTGAAGACAGGGGAGAGCTGGATGAGTTGATATTGTTTCTTAAGGAGAATTCAAACATACACATAAAGATCATTGGGCACACTGATGCTGTTGGTAATGATGCCTATAATCAACTGCTGTCAGAAAGCAGGGCAAAAGCTGTGATGGAATATTTATATGCAGAAGGCATCGCTTTGACGAGAATGGCATATATTGGAAAAGGAAGCAGCCAGCCCGTTTCGGACAATGAAACTGAACATGGAAGACAACTCAACCGCAGAGTTGAAATTGAGTTTTTTGTGCCATAAGAACATATTTAAAATGTTTCAATGTGTTGGGGCTTTGCACTCGCCCCTGCTGACCGTAAGCCGCTGAAAATCCGGCAATTAGACGGCCAACAATAAAGGTTTTAAGTTTGTTGTGCTATTTTGCAATACAGTTTCGTTAGTAACTTGTATAGGTTGGATTATGTTGGATTGGACTTGGGATTAGTATAATTTCTCTTCGTTTTTAAGTCGGTTTGTTAATTAAAGAAACATTATTCCATTATGAAGATGTAGCATCTCTATTTTAAACTAATTTTAAAACAGTGGATTATGAAAGCAGTGGTTTTATTGGCTTTGGCAAACCTGATTTTTTTGGTTTCAGGAGCCCAGACAAAAAAGTATCAGAGCTTGCTCTGGGAAATTTCAGGCAATGGACTGAGTAAAAAGTCCTATCTTTATGGAACAATGCACGTAAGTGATAGAATTTCTTTTCATTTATCAGATGCATTTTTTGAACATTTGTTAAATTCGGATATTGTTGCCACCGAAGTTGATTATGTTGATTGGGTAAAGTATGATAATATTCTTGAAATGCCGGATAATTATTATTATGGTGGCGGAAGCAGGGGTTTTTACAGGTCTTTTCATCGATTACCTGTATCAAAAGACAACCTGATTAGTATGTTCTATCACCGAAACCGGATGGTTAATTCAATGATGTTTAGAACAGATAATCGCAAAATTGACTATCAGGAAGATACATATCTTGATATGTTTATTTTTCAAACGGGCAGAAAATATGGAAAGCAAACAACCGGACTGGAAAATCTAAAGGAATCGTGGGCATTGATAAGTTGTCTTTATCAAGACAGATATCACCAGCCTGATGAACAGTCAATGATTCAAATCAGAAAAATTCTGAAAGGCAGAGAATTCTACGAGGCTGTGAGTGATTTCTACAGAGAGAAAGACCTTGATATGATAGATTCATTGTATTCTCTTTCAAATTCTGAATTTTACAGAGATATTATGCTATACAGACGCAATCAGATTATGGTAAATTCTATGGACTCTCTTATGAAAACAGGAAGTTTGTTTGCCGGAGTGGGTGCCGCACACCTGCCGGGCGAAAATGGAATTATTGAACTTCTGAGAAATATGGGATATGTGGTTACTCCTGTAATTAGTGAATATACAGACCAGGGCAGGCAACAGAAAAGAAGTATTGACAATCTTCTTGCAAAACCTGTTATGATGGAATATGTGAGCACTGACAATATGATATCACTACAAATGTTTGATCAGGTTTTGCATACAAAAAGAAACATTCAAAGCCTTGATCTGGCCAATGGTGGATTTGTCAGCATCAAAAGATTGCCTTTGTTGAATTTTCTATCGAAAGATGGAGCAACAGTGAGTCATTTGACATTAGACAGTTTGTTTTTTGAACATATTCCGGGAGAAATTATTTCAAAGGAGTTTGTACAAGTAGACGAAATCTATTCTTATTATGACATAAAAAACATTACCAAAACAGGAAATACCCAAAGATACAGGTTTTATTTCACCCCTCTTGAAGTTATTGCTGTTTGCATGATAGGGAACGGAGATTATACAAGAATACATGAAGACAACGTTTTTTCTTCCATTGAGCTAAAACAGGCTAAATCTGACTGGGAAATATTTACACATCATAAAAACACTTTTGAAGTTGAAGTTCCATCATATTATTGTGCTTATGGAGTGATACCTGCCGAGCCCAAAAATTCAAATATTGAGCTTTATGCTATGGATTTATCAAACAATTCGGCTTATTTCATAATTGAAAACTCAATTGAGGACCATCAGTGGATTGAGTATGAATATGAACTGAAAAGAATTCAGGAAGAGTTTTATATTTTTTTCGATGCAGAGCAACAGGGAGATGTATTGATTGAAAACAAACGATGTTTATCAGAAGCTGTTTTTGGAGATAAGACAATGGCTCTTCAAACCATAATTAATGTTAACACATATTACCTGATGGGATGTGTTATGTGTGATGAGGAACAACAGCAAAGGTTTTTTAGTTCATTTTGCTTTACAGATGAGTCACAGCCCGAGAACTACATAACCTATACAGATTTTGAACTGGGTTTTAGCATTGATTTGCCCTTTGAACAAAATGAAGTACATTTTTTATTGAATTTTGACAAACCAAAGCCACCAATAAAAAAGGATGAAAATCTTTTGCGTAGTCAAAGAAAGAATTTTGTATTTCATTCATCAGCAAATGATTATGTTGAGTTAAAAACATTCAAATATCATCCCTACAAGAAAATTTCAAGTGTGGACAGTGTTTTCATAGAAATCAGAAAACTCTATCTTGATGAAGAGCCAAACTGGCTGGACTTTTTAATTGATGAGGATTTTGACCTGAATGTTTTTCTTGAAAATCTTTATTCCAATGATAGAATTTCCAAATCAACACTTGGAAACATGCCTTATTTTTCATCCAAAAAAATTGGCCCGGTTACATCCTCCTGGAATCAGTTGCTGAACATTGGAGAAAAAAAGAAAACCCTGCTTGTTGATGAAAGCAGAAGATGGCACTCAAACGGGGATTATTATACTTATGATTTTATTGTAAATCAGGAAGGATTCAATCAGGCACTAAAAGTTAGGGTGTTTTTTAAAGACGGATACAGGTTTATTCTTGAAGCTCCTGTGTGTGCAGGTTATCAAAACGACAACGGTTTTATTGAAACATTGTTTGAAACGTTTCAACCTGGAAACAAACAGCCGGAGAACTCGGTTTTTGATAATAAGATTGATTTGTTTTTGTCTCATGTTGAAAGTGATGACGAACAAATGCAAAAGTCTGCATTAAACTCATTTCATTGGATTAGTATTGAGGAAATCACCCGGGAGCAATTGGAAACATTGTTGGAGTTGATGAACAGGCACCAGGGGGAAACAGATTTCATAGATGAAATTATTGAAAAAGTTGCTCAGCTTGATAACAGCTTTTCGTTTCAAATACTCAGAGAAATATATGAGAAAGAGAATCTGCACAACAGTCTTAGGTTTTCCATTCTGGAAGAGCTTGCAAGTCTGAAAACAGAAGAATCATATGAACTAATACGCAACTTGATGCAGTTTGAGATTCCATTGACCAATGACACTTATCAAATTGACAGATTTTTCAGTGTTTTGGAAAAAGCTCCTCAATTAAGCAATCATATGTTTCCATGGTTGTTTGATTATTTAATTATTGATGAATACAAACAGCCTGTTTTAAATTATTTCAGAAGAACACAGGAGAATATGGAAAATCATATTGTTTTGGACGATCCGATAATTCACACTTTAACCACGATGGCAAATCTGGAATATATGAGGGTTAGAAGCTGGAAAAACAACAAAATTGCAAATAAAGAATCTTTTTTAAGTCTTTATGTTGCTCCCTCTGTTCGACAGCTAAACAGTTTTCTTCATATTCTTTTTCCATATTATGATAAAGAGCAAATTTCATGTTGGTGGGAAAAGGCCGAACAACTTGAGGTGGGGTTAATTCTGACAGAGATGCTACTGATCAAACTTCACAAAAATATTGAGGATAATCTGTTGATTGAAAAGTTGCTTAATTCAAAAGAAACAATGTTTATCACAAGAATAATGCTCAGGAATATGCTGCCCGAATATGAACTGTTACCAATTGCACAGGAAGAGCTGGCAAAAACTGCAGCAATTGCACTATATCAGATTGATGAGGAAAAGTTTGATTTTGAGTTTTTCACACATAAAGATAAATTTGAAAAGGGGAAAACAATCAGATATTTCTTTTTTAAAAGTAAAAAACACGACCTACAATCCTGGGAAAGAGAACAAACAATGCTTTTGTGTGTTGGTTTCATTTTGGATGAACACATGATGATAATTGAAGATGCTTTTTATTGTGCAACTCAGAAGAGAATTTTCAACGATGACTTTATTCAAGACTACATGGAAGAGATAATTGACAGAAGTTTGAATGAGCATATTATCAGAAGCTCGTTTACCAAAAACAGAAAAGAAGGCTTCTACTATTAATCCGGATTTGGAAACAAACAAGATTCCCATGAGATTATGGAATGGCACTAAATAATCAGAGGTGGTGTAAATTTTTTGGTCATTTTCTTCAAATCATATGCTCTGTTTGCAAAGATTTTCATAATTTTGCAAACTCTTGAAGAAAATGACTTAAAAATTTGAATATCAAACATTATGAAGGTTTATCAATCAAACGAAATCAGAAACATTGCCCTTGTGGGTGGAGCAAAAGCAGGAAAAACCACTCTGGCCGAAGCCATGCTGTTTACAGGTGGTGTTATTAAAAGACGTGGTACTATTGAAGACAAAAACACTGTGTCAGATTACAGAGAAATTGAAATCGAGCGTCAAAACTCAATTTTTTCAACTGTGTTATATTCTGAATATGCCGGAAAAAAAATAAATATTGTTGATGCGCCCGGTTTTGACGATTTTATGGGGGAAGTTTTGGCCGCACTCAAAGTTGCTGAAACAGCAGTGCTTGTTGTGAATGCACAAAATGGTGTTGAAGTGGGAACAGAAATCACATGGAGATACACTACAAAAAATGAAAAACCTGTGGTATTTGTTATTAACCAACTGGAGCATGAAAAAGCCAACTTTGAAGAAACGCTTCAGGCAATTCATACCCAATTTGGAAATAAAGTGGTGCCTGCTCAATTTCCTGTTCAAACAGGAAGCGGATTCAATGCCATCATTGATGTGATTTCAATGAAACTATACAAATACAGTAACGATGGTGGCAATGCAACCATTGAAGATATTCCCGCCGATTTAATGTCAAAAGCCGAAGAACTTCGCAATCAGATTATTGAAGCAGCTGCCGAAAGTGATGAAGCCCTCATGGAAAAATATTTTGAAGAAGGCACTCTCACGGAAGATGAAATTGCTAAAGGGCTTGTGGAAAGTATCAAACAAAGAAATGTTTTCCCTCTTTTCTGCATCAGTGCAAAACTCAATATGGGTGTTGACAGACTTATGGATTTTGTTGCTAGCTCATTGCCTGCTCCAACAGAGGTAACTCCTGCCAAAACAAAAGATGGAAAAGAAATAAAATGTGATCCTGCTCAACCCTTAACTGCGTTTATTTTTAAAACAGCCATTGAATCTCATCTTGGTGAAGTTTCGTTTTTCAAAGTCTGCTCAGGCACCATTACTGAAAGTATGGATGTCATAAACAGTACAAACGGAAGCAAGGAGCGTGCAAGTCAGTTGTTTGTTACTGCTGGAAAAACACGTGAAAAAGTAGAAAAAATCGTTGCAGGTGATATTGGGTCAACCATTAAACTGAAAAGCGTAGGAACAAACCAAACCCTCACTGGTCCCAAAAACTCAGATGATGAAATTGAACCAATCGTTTATCCTGATTACAAATACAGAACCGCTATCAAGGCTGTTAGTACATCAGATGATGAAAAACTTGGGGCAACGCTCAATGAGATGCACAAAATTGACCCAACCCTGATTTATTACTACTCAAAGGAATTGAAACAAATGATTCTCGAAGGTCAGGGCGAACAGCATATCAATATTGCCAAATGGCAAATTGAAACTCTTGAAAAAATTCCGGTTGAGTTTATTACTCCAAAAATTCAATATCGCGAAACGATTACCAAGCCTGCAAAATCAATGTATCGCCACAAAAAGCAATCAGGTGGTGCAGGACAGTTTGGTGAAGTGCATATGATGATTCAACCCTATACCGAAAACATGCCCAAGCCTACAGAGTTTCCTGTTCGTGGCACTGAAGAGCATGAAATGCCCTGGGGCGGAAAACTCATTTTCAACAACTGTATTGTGGGAGGTGCCATTGATGCACGTTTTTTACCAGCCATTCTCAAAGGAATCATGGAAAAAATGGAAGAAGGCCCCCTCACAGGTTCATATGCCCGTGATATTTCTGTCTATATTTATGACGGAAAAATGCACCCGGTTGATTCAAACGAAATTTCATTCAAACTGGCAGGTCGTAATGCATTTAGAGAAGCCTTCAAAAATGCCGGACCAAAAATTCTTGAACCAATTTATGATGTTGAAGTTTTTGTTCCTGCCGATCGTATGGGCGATGTGATGACCGACCTTCAGGGTAGAAGAGCAGTTGTTATGGGAATGGACAGCGAAGGGAATTATCAGAAAATCAGAGCAAGAGTGCCTTTGGCTGAAATGAATAGATATTCAACCTCGCTGAGTTCAATTACCAGCGGTAAAGCTACATATACAATGAAGTTTAATGAATATCAGCAAGTGCCAGCCGATGTTCAGACTGCATTACTCAAAGCATACGAAGAACAGGAAAAAGATGACGAATAGTCTTATTCTGTTTTGAAAATATTAAAAGCTGCCTCATGGGCAGCTTTTTTTGTGTGGTGAATTTCAGCGAGCTCCCCTTTAGGGGTGCAGGGGTAAAACTCGCTGAAATTCAAACAGAAAATCAAACTCCAATCTCTTGTGTCTTTTTATATTCGTGATTCTGCTGTTTAATCATCAGTACTTCACAACCTTACGGGTAATCACATCTCCTTCATTGCTGAAATGAAGAAGATAAATGCCGTCGGCAAAACTTGAAATATCCAAATAATGGCTGCCTCCGAAAAGAATATCCTCAAGTAGTGTTCGTCCGTGAAGGTCTGTAATTTTCAACATTGTGTTTTCAGCAAAAGAACGGATATAAATTTCTCCCGAACTGGGATTTGGAAACACATTAACTTCCTGTAGATTATATTCTTCACATGAAGTGATTACCTGAAAGTTGGCAACAAGGCTCACGTCAGATGTTACATTGAAAAAATAATCAGGATCTGTTGAAACCACTGAGCCACCAATAGTCCAGTTGGCAAAAACATAACCTGAGCCGGGATATGCAGAAACAGTGGCAAGATGATTAAGAGCATAATTTCCACTGCCGGTATGGTTTCCTGCTCCAGGAGGATCTGCAGTTATGTCAACAAAATAACTTTGTGTACAATTGATCGAATTAATCCACAAATGTGAATTGAATGTAACACTGGTTATAAGATTATTGTATGAATCCCAACCAGTGGGGGTATAAGCCCATGCAGTATTGTTTGTGGTTTGTGAATAATTGCTCAGGTAAACGGAAAACGTATCTGCATCATGAGGTGCTGTATAGGTAATTTCATATCCTACATAAAAGTCACCGGTGGTTGTAACAGGACTGTCAAAGGGGATATAGTTCCAGAAGCCAGCCTGCAGGTCATTCATATTAATTGTTTTTGTTCCCAAAACAGCTCCGGGTGTTGCACCGTTGTCATACACTTTAAATACAACAGGGGATTCAATTCCATTGTCGCTGGCTTTTGCCACTGCCACCTGAATTCCTTCCACGTTATGATATGTTGCTCCGGTAAATTTTTCAGCAAACTGTGTCCAGTCTCTTCCGCTGTGTCCTCCCACATATCCCCAGTAACTTGCCCAGGTGTAATTGACAGCATTTCCTTCAATATTGCTCAGGGTATCACATACAATACCATTGTTTGCGAAATTAGCCACGAAGGTTGTATCAGAAGATATTATAAAACTATATGTTGGATTAAAGGAAACAATGGTTCCATTAACTGTCCAGCTGAGAAAATTGTAACCGGGATTTGCAGTTGCTGTCACTGTTACATTGTCGTTCAGAAAGTATGTTCCTTCACCAGTGAGGGTTCCTGCCCCTGCTGGATTTGATGTTGTGGTACAGGTATAGGTGTCCTGTAGTCCCACATTAAATGAAATTGTTGAGCCAGCAGCAGTTACGCCCCAAATGTCCAGCCCCCCTGGTAAACCGTCAGAAAGAAAACTTGATGGATTTGTCCCGTCATTGATTTCTGTTCTGCCTGAACCTGCTGAAAAATGTGCTGAATTGGGAGATCCGTTAACAGAAAGTGTTCCATTGGGACGATAAACGTACAATTCGTCGGGAGGTCCATTAGCATTGCCGTTGAGACTTGGGTCAACACGATATACAATAAGCCCGGAGCCGGGCAAATCGTTTTCAAATGTTCCGGTTTTTTGGCGATATTCCACAACAAAATACTCTGTAGCTGAGTTTGGAGATGCAATTTTATAGCAGTTGTTGGTGTCAGAAGTAAGTGGATTCAATGTGTATGTTCCTGATGTTGTAATTTCCGGAATGCTAGAAATCCATGTTTGATTTGAGTATTTCCATTTCATATGGGCAGTCATGTGTCCGCCTCCGGAGTTCATTATATCCCATGCCCCGGCAGGTTGAATGTGCGTGTCATAATAGTAGCGGTAAAGATCAGGCGCTCCCAGTGCATGAAAAAACTCATGAGCCAGAATTCTGACAGTGACCTGATTTTCAGGCTGAAAAGTATAGTCATACACACGTTTACCATGAATTTGAACATTATATGTGTATAATACCCATCTGTGTGCCCATAGTAATTCACCCCAGCCACCAGAATTTCCTCTTATTATAAAACAGACATTATCCACATATCCATCATTATCTGCATCAATATCCAGACCCGCAGGAACAGGTGAATTTGTATTGATCCAGAGAATTGCATCGCGCAGCAGTGCATGCTCACGTGTACGTCGTTCGGTGTCGTTTTGATATCCGTTGGGATTGGTTGATGCATTGTATGGTTGATAATAACTTCTGGAGTTGGGTGACTGATATGAAAGATTGGTTGTCATTGCACAAGCCGGATAATGTGTTGAACTGACATTTAACATACCATATGAGACCTCATCGAAGTATGATTTTACCGAACTTCCTGTTGAAGGATTAAAATAATTGTCATATGTCTGGCGTGTGATTGTGAACTCAGAGTCATCAGAAAAACGGATATATACCACAAGGTTGTTGAAAGTGCCGTTGTGAGGTGCTCTCACTGGTTCAGATTTCATGCTTTCAACTTCTGCCCACATGGCATCGCGACGGTTTTTGTATTCGGCTTCTGAAATTTTGGCCCATTTTTTCAGGTTTACATAAGAAGGATCAACACTGCCAACCAGATACATTGTTGGTTCAACCAGTCCGTTCACTGTCTGTCCATAGTAATACCAGCCATCCTGTGCCTGAATAATTGTGTATCCGTCAGCATCATGTAAAAAATTGAAAAATTCATCACCCGATGCAAAACAATCAATTTGTGTTCCATCGGGCTGATAAATGGTAACTGGTAGAAAATCTATGGGAGCAGCAAAAACAGATGTTGTAAAAAACAACATTATTAAAATGGAGCGTAGTTTTCTCATATTGTTCGGGTATTGATTTCTATTAATAAACAACAAATATAAATATGAAATGGTTGCAAGTGCAAATTTATTTCAGAAAAAAATGCAGTTTTAGATTGTAAAGAAACCTGGGAGGTATTATTTTTTTAACAATATATAATTCTTAAACCCACCGATTCTGTATCCGCCCAAAAAAGTTTTCTCAAAAAAGGAGAGAGCTCTTTGCTTAAGCTTCTCATGCTTGTGTTTTTTTCGTTCTTTTTTTGCAGGGAATTGTAAGGTATCACTCCAATTGAATTTTTCAATAAACGGGAGCATCACTTTTGGATGTGTTTCTTTAAAAATCTCCAGTTTGTTCAGGTCTCCGTAATCAAAAATATATTTTCCCTGTTTTTCAAGTTCGGCAACTTTTTCAGCCCCTTTGTGAATGGTGTCAAGAGATTTTTGTTTTTTCATCATGATATCCGGAGGTCTGACCCATCCGTAATGATATATACATGCATTCACTTTTGCCACTTTTAATCTGAAAGTATTTTTTATTTGCCTGTAGTTTTTTCCGTCGAAGTCAGGGATACGGCGGAAAGATTGGGCCGATTCCCAGGAATGAATATCTTTGTGATTCCGGATAATTCTAATTTCATGTGGATACCATACACGTGATTTGTGATAATGATGATAATTCCCCCAAAAATGTTTATAATCAAACAACAAGCCTTCAACGTCTTCATCGTGTAATAGCTGCCGGCATCGTTTTTCAATGGCTTCCAGATATTTTTCGTGCACAACTTCGTCGGCCTGAAGATAAAACAACCAGTCACCGGTGCAATGAGATTTGGCAATATCAGTTTGATGAGCATTTTCCATGCCTTTGGGAAATTTTTGCAGGTCCCATACAGTATCAATAATCCTGATTTTATCACTCTGAATGCTTTCTATCAGCTCTCTTGAATTATCGTCAATGTCATTGTCTCCCAATGCAACAATAAATTCATCAACAATGGGAAGAATTGACATGATTGATTCTTTCCAGGGATAATAAAGTTTCCCTGCATTTTTGCCCATTGTAAAACCGCTTATTTTCATTGTTGTTTCAGGTTTGTGTCAACACAAACAGTTATTTACCGGTGTAATTAAAGGGGGTAATTGATTTAAGTTCTGTCTTTACTGAGTCAGATACATTTAGTGTATCAATAAATTCACACAATGACTTTTCAGTTATCAAAGTATTTCCTCTAGTGAGATTTTTTAAAGCCTCATAGGGTTTTGGATAGTTTTCTCTTCTCAGAATTGTTTGAATGGCTTCGGCAACTATTTCCCAGTGATTGGAAAGGTCTTTTTCAATAACAGGCGTATTGACCATGATTTTTTTCAGACCTTTCAGAATGGATGTATATGCTATCATGCTGTGAGCAAAAGGAACACCGATATTTCTTAATACAGTGGAGTCAGTCAGGTCTCTCTGTAATCTTGAAACCGGAAGTTTTTCGGCAAGATGAGTAAATAAAGCATTGGTAACCCCCAGATTTCCTTCTGCATTTTCAAAATCAATGGGATTCACTTTATGTGGCATGGCAGATGAACCAACTTCACCTTCTTTCAGTGTTTGTGAAAAATAATTCAGCATGATGTATGTCCAGATATCTCTGCACAAATCAATCAGAATGGTATTGATGCGACTCATTGCATGAAAAAAGGCCGCCAGATGATCATAATGTTCAATCTGAGTAGTAGGGTGTGATCGCAACAGGCCAAGCACATTGTTTACAAAGTCATTGGCAAAAAGATGCCAGTTCACCTGTGGATAAGCAGCATAATGGGCATTGAAATTACCCGTTGCGCCTCCGAATTTTCCTGCAAAAGGAATGCGGGATAAAAGCATAAGCTGTGTTTGAAGCCGGACAGTGAACACTTCAATTTCTTTGCCAAGGCGTGTGGGTGATGCAGGTTGTCCATGAGTGCGGGCAAGCATTGGAATTTCTCTCCATTCATCACTTCTACCCTGCAAGGAAGTAAGCACATCCTCAAGCAACGGAAAAACAGTTTTTTCGTATCCGTCTTTTAATGACATTGGAATTGCTGTATTGTTGATGTCCTGTGATGTGAGTCCGAAATGAACAAATTCTGCATACATGTCCAGCCCAAGGGAAGGAAGCTGTTCTTTGATAAAATATTCAACAGCTTTAATATCGTGATTTGTTGTTTTTTCAATTTCTTTAATACGAAGAGCATCTTTTGCAGAAAAATGTTCATAGATTTTTCTTAACCCGGGAAAGGATTTTTCAGAAACTTTTTCCAATTGAGGCAGTGGCAGTTCGCACAATGCAATGAAATATTCAATTTCAACACGACATCGATACTTGAACAGAGCATATTCTGAAAAAAAATCAGAAAGTGGCTGGCATACCTGTTGATATCTGCCGTCAACGGGAGAAACGGAATAAAGAGGATGGTTGTAATCCATGTGATAATGATTTGTTTGCAACAAAATTACAAAAATCATCATAATGTGACCGTATATTTCTTTGATTTGCAAAACAGAATCGGCACCTTGTAAGATGCTTATTTTCAGTCAAATTGAAATTTTAAATCAAAGAACTTAAAAATATATTGATTTTTTTTGTGGTTGGATAAAAATAATTTTTAATTTTGCTGTCACATTGACCGATGGTGTAATTGGCAACATGTCTGATTCTGGTTCAGAAGACTCAAGGTTCGAGTCCTTGTCGGTCAACAACATACAAGACTGTATTCAACTTGAATACAGTCTTTTTTTTATTGCAAAAACAGTATTTTATGTTGCATGAGTAAAAATCAAATCATTCCTTCCAGTTTCAAAAGAATTTTTTGCATGGCTTTTTCAGTTTTTTCATAGTCTGTGAGATTATCATGCACGTAAATCAATGCTAAAAGTATGGATTTGTTTTTTTTCAATAAAAGATTGACAAGGTGGTTTTTGTTCAGTCTGAATGATTCACGGGCAAGGCGTTTGAGACTGTTTCTGCGATTGGCCTTTGAAATTTTATTTTTTGGAACGGAAATCAAAATTGAAAGAGGAACAGTTGATTGTTGTTTTTCTGTCCACAATACTTTAAAAGGAAAAACCAAAAAAGAATTACTTTCATTGAACAATTGTTCAATATCTTCTCCTTTATGAATCCTGAGATTTTTAGGAAAACGAAAGTCTGACAGTGACAAGGGTTATTTTTTCTTGGCTAATTTTATTAAATAGTCTTCTATTGCCATGGTCATAGAAGGAAATTGCGTTGTTGGGGCAATAATGTTTTGTTCAAACCCCACTTCTGAAATCGTCTGTGATGTTGTTTCTCCGTAGGCAGCAATAACAGTATCTGCCTGAACAAAATCAGGAAAATTTTCCTTAAGTGATTTTATGCCAAAAGGACTAAAAAACACAAGCATATCAAATTTGGAAAGATCAATGTCTGTCAAGTCTTCAATTACTGGACGGAAGAAGACGGTTTTTTGAACATTATAGCCTCTTTCTGTTAATAAATTGGAGAGTGTATCATTGGGTTCGTCAGAGCAGGGAAGCAGAAAAGCTCCCTTTTCATGCTTTTTCATCATGTCAGCAAGCTCAATCATATTGTTGTTGCAGAAAAAGATTTTCCTTTTTCTAAACTGAATATATTTTTGAAGATACAGGGCGATGGCTTCTGACATACAAAAATATTTAGTTGTAACAGGAGGTTCGTATCTCAGATCTTTTGCCATGCTGAAATAGTGATCAACCGCTTGTCTGCTTGTGAAAACAATTGTACTGTAATCATTCAAATACACCCTTTGTTCACGAAATTCTCTTGATGTTAGCCTTTCAATCCGGAAAAACTTTCTGTATTCAAGTTTTAAATTGAATTTTTTTGATAGTTCAAAAAATGGAGATTTTTCAAGTTCTACCGGCTTTGGTTGAGACACAAGTACTGTTTTGATTTTTGTTTTACTCATGGTAAAAAAATCTGATTATTACATACTGATATTGTTGCTTGCCAAAAGTACACCTGCTTTAATAACAAACACAACAGGTAAAATTTCGACGGTGCAAAAGTACAAAAAAAAGTAATATCCGTTATATTCTTTGAGTCCAATTGCTGAAATGAATCCTTTTGTTATTCTTATTACTTCATTAATAATGAATAAGCCCCCTACAACATAATAAAGGGTGTCATTGGGAACATACAATGCAAATGGCAGCAAAACAAGCATAAAAAACAAGAACAATACATTGTGAAGCTGGATAATGCGTAGTTGTTCCTGTGTTGACTGGTGGGAAGAAAAAACCCATGCAGCGGCTTGCATCAGGATGTAGCGTGTAAGATATAACAGAAAAATTCCGGACAGATAAACAATATAGCGTATGATATTAAAATCATATTGTCTTGCTGAATAATTTTCCACAAACATGTCCAGTGCCAAAGCAAAAATCAGAAAAAAGGCAGGGGTTGTAAAAACAAAAAGACTATTTAACAATCCACTGATATCCCTAAGCCATAAACGAAGTTTTATCATTGATGTGAGCGACTCAAACAATTGTTTGAACGATTTCCAGTAGGTTGTTTTTGCAATTACCACAAGTGTTGCAGCCACAAAAAGTATAAGTAACGGAAGGTAATTTGTGTTGTTCTTTTTTTCTACAAAATGATGCTGCATAGAGCCTTTTTGTCTTATTTCTATACTGAAAATTTTTTCACGGAGACTTTGATAAAAAACACCTGTATCTGTTTGTGATTTTAGTCTGGGATTTGTTACAAATTCTGCAGGCACAAAATCTTCTTTCTGCCTCATAAGGTAAAGCAGAGAAACGCTGTTGGTGTCAGAAGGAATCTGTGTAGATTGATTAATCATGGTATATTGCAGATTGCAAAATTACAAAAAATGATACGATTGTTGCAAA
Source organism: uncultured Bacteroidales bacterium (assembly GCA_964526285.1). Classification (GTDB taxonomy): domain Bacteria; phylum Bacteroidota; class Bacteroidia; order Bacteroidales; family DTU049; genus CAYMAZ01. The sequence goes on from CAZGIW010000006.1 coordinate 43,957, forward strand.
AGATTGATTTCTTTCAATGTATCCTAGATTCTTTTTTCAAATTTCTGATTTCTTTGTGCAGGTAAAAAACCGCTTTGAATAATGATTGACTCCATTTCTTCGATACTGAGTTTTGCCTTCAATCCTGTTGATGCAACCACATTTTCTTCAAGCATTATACTGCCCAAATCATTGGAGCCAGAATGTAATGCCACAGATGCGGTGTGTTTTCCAACGGTAAGCCACGATGCCTGAATGTTGGAGATGTTGTGTAAGATTATTCTGCTCATGGCAATTATCTTCAGATATTCGTGGGCTGTGGTTTTGTATGCAGATGGAAATTTTTGCAAAAGTCTTGTGTTTCCTGGCTGAAAAGTCCATGGAATAAAAGAAACAAATCCTGGACCATCGCCTTTGTTTTCATCCTGGAGTTTGCGAATTTTTAGCAAATGCACAATGCGCTCTTCACTTGTTTCAATATGTCCGAACATCATGGTTGCTGTTGTTGATATTCCCAAAATATGGGCATGCCTCATCACTTCAAGCCATTGTTGAGAATTTGCTTTTAATGGTGACACAATACTTCGCACACGGTCAACCAGTATTTCTGCACCCCCACCGGGCAAACTGTCAAGACCTGCTTCCTGAAGCGCTTGCAATATATTGACAACTGGAAGGTTTTCTTTTTGGGAAAGATAAAAAATCTCCGAAGGACTTAGGGCATGGAGATAAATTCCTTCAAAGTGCTGTTTAAGATACTGAAACAAATTTATGTAGAAATCAAGACCAAGATCAGGATGCATCCCTCCCTGCAGTAATACCTGATTGCCTCCTGCAGCAAACAATTCTTCAATTTTTGGAATGTAATCCTCTTGCTTAAGAATATATGCGTTCTTGTCACTGCGGCTGCAACAAAAACTACAAAAATCACAAAATGAAAAGCATACATTGGTGATATTGATGTTACGGTCAATAATATAGGTCACTACTCCATCAGGATGTTTTCTTTTTCTGACTATATCAGCAGCAAGCATGAGCAAGGACAATGGCAAAACAGGAAGTCTCATGGCTTCCTCATCAGAAAGAGGTTCATTTGCAGAAATCTTTTTAAGCAATACTGTTTCATTCATAAGAAATGTGCTTCAAATGACAAAATTACAAAACTATTCTGTCTGTTCTAAAGGGGGAAGTCAAATTTGACGTAAAAAGGGTTTTTCTCTCTTTGTGGACAATTTTTTTTTGTAATTTTGCAAACTCAAATAATAAATACACATATTATGTCTTACTTTTTTACTTCAGAGTCTGTTTCAGAAGGTCATCCTGACAAAGTATCAGATCAAATCAGTGATGCATTACTGGACGAATTTTTAAAAATTGATCCTTCTTCAAAAGTTGCTTGCGAAACTCTTGTAACAACCGGGTTGGTTGTGCTTGCCGGTGAAGTGAGAACAAATGGTTATGTTGAAGTGCAGGATGTGGCACGTCATGTTATTGAGGAAATTGGATACACAAAACCAGAATATCGTTTTGATGCCAAATCTTGTGGTATCATTTCATCCATTCATGAACAAAGCGGCGATATTTTTCAGGGTGTTGCACGCACAAGCCCCGAAGATCAGGGTGCTGGCGATCAAGGGATGATGTTCGGTTATGCTTGCCGTGAAATGGACAACTTTATGCCCATGCCAATAGAATTATCTCACATGATTTTACAGGAATTGGCTGCAATTAGAAAAGAAGGTAAAGAAATGACATATTTGCGCCCTGATTCCAAAAGTCAGGTTACAATTGAATATGACAATAACCACAATCCGCTTCGAATTGATACAATTGTTGTATCAACTCAGCATGATGACTTTGGTTCTGAAGACAGAATGCAAACTGTAATTACAAAAGATATTGAAGAAATTGTTATTCCACGGTTGATGAAGGTTTTACCTGAAAGAGTAAAACTCTTGTTTAAAGGAGACTTTAAACTTTTTGTTAACCCAACAGGCAAGTTTGTAATTGGTGGACCTCATGGAGATGCAGGTCTTACAGGAAGAAAGATTATTGTTGATACATATGGAGGAAGAGGAGCACATGGTGGTGGGGCTTTCTCGGGAAAAGATTCTTCAAAGGTTGACCGTTCTGCAGCCTATGCAATGAGACATATTGCTAAAAATATGGTTGCCGCAGGAATTGCTGACGAAGTTCTTGTTCAGGTCTCATACGCAATTGGTATTGCAAAACCGATGAATGTTTATGTTAACACCAATGGAACGGCAAAGGTAAAAGATGATAACGGAAACCTCTTTCCTGATAGCAAAATTGCAGAAATAATTCAGGAAAATTTTGATTTCAGACCATATAGTATCATAAAAAGATTTGGATTAAAAAATCCAATTTTTAGGCACACTGCTGCTTATGGACATTTTGGTCGTGATCATTACTCCAAAGAAGTTGAAGTGTATTATCAGGATGAATCTACCTATGAAAAAACTGAAAACGGAAAAGTGAAGTATTTTAAAAATGTTGACTTTTTTGCATGGGAAAAACTTGATGCAGTTGATAAATTGAAACAACTGTTCAAATTATAATTTTTTGTTATCTCCTTTTTTTAAAAAACTCTTTCAACAGTTCTGAGGCTTCTTTCTCCATTACCCCTTTTATTAGGTTGGTTTTTGGATGAAGCATTTTTTTGCTGACTGTAGTAAATCCTTTTTTTGGATCTGATGCTCCCCAAACAATCTTTCCAATTTGAGCCCATCCCGAAGCACAAGCGCACATTGAACAAGGCTCGAGGGTAACATAAAGCACACAGTCCTGAAGATATTTTGAACCAAGATGATTGGCTGCTGCAGTAATGGCCAGCATTTCAGCATGGGCTGTTACATCCTGAAGTGTTTCTGTCATATTATGTGCGCGTGCAATGATGGTCTTGTCAGCAACCACTACAGCTCCAACAGGAACTTCGTCTTTTTGAAAAGCTTCATTCGCCTGCTTTAGTGCCTCTTTCATGAAATATGTGTCGTCAAACTCAATGAGCATGGTTTATTTCCCTTTAATCTTGTTTCTGAGTGTTTTGAAAAAATCATCTTTTCGTGGCTGATGAAGACCGTCATGTGTGATTCGCATCTCATAATGATTCTGTAAATCAACCGCATATTGTTTTGTTTCTTCGTCTTCCGATTGCATCAATTCATTTATGTAGGGAAGAATATTGTGATTGAGCATGGCATTGACAGAAATTGTAGAATAATCACTTCTTCCCAAAGGATTTTTGTTTTGATTGATTTCTGGTTTGCCGTTTTCAGCAAAATAATCAAGAATCAAAATTTCAGGTGCTATTTTTTTAATTCGTCTTGATCCCCGTTTTTCATTTCTCCAGGGGTTCTCGTTTGGTTTCATCTGCTCAATGAGAAAATCCCGCTTCCATATTGAAGCCTGATGAGACATGAGATATGATGATTCTTTGATATTAACACGTGATACGTTAAAACCTTCTATAAACAAATTCAGAGGAATTGTTTTGTAAACTGAAGAACTGTGTAATTTTGTTAAGACTGTCCCTTTTGATTTTATAAAATCAAATAACTCAATAAAAAATTTACCGTTAACTGGCTTGTTTAGCCACATGTCTTCCTGGAAATACAAGAGGTAATCTTCAGGAATATGATCTTTACATAAAATTCTCAGGCGATCTGACCATTGGCCTTTTCCGGAATGAATGTTTTTGAATCCTTCAATTTGAACTTCTTTATCTTCAGTTGCAAAATAATAGTTAAGGGGTATATCAAAATCCCAGTATTTTTTAAAAAAATATGCAAACCCACGAAATAAAAATTCATATCTGTCGCAAGCGTGAACAAGTATTGCAAAGGAAGGATTTGAAGTGCTCATGAATGTAATAACAGCAAATTGTTAAAAATAACTAGTCTTTTCCGGGAAGGTCAATGTCATCTCTTACAATATATACTTCAGGATAATGGTCAATAATTTGTTGTCTGAAGCACTCAGCCTCAATGCGGGTTCTGAAATTTCCAACCCTGACTAAATAATAGGGAGTATTGAAAATTAAATATGCTTTTATATGAGGATATCTGCCCATAAAACGAGAACGCTCATTCATTGCTCCACTTTTTGAGCCGGTACCTGATGCTGAAAAAATGTGTACGCGGTATCCGTTAATGGTTTCCTGAACTTCATTATAATAAATGTGTTTCTCCACTAACTGGTCTATTCCACTTTCATTTTTAATGGTAACATTTTCCGGTTGTGCCAAAAGAGAAAATGGGAGTGTTGAAATGAGCCCTAAAAAGATAATGATGATTCTCATGTTTGATTCTTTATGTACAAATTTACGACATTTCAGGATATAACATTGTAAAAATATTTTTCCAGGAATCTTCGTTTATTTTTGCACCAATTTCACGAATTACGTGTCCAGCAAGAATTGAGCCATATCTTCCGCATTCTTTCATCTCTTCTCCCTGTATCAAACCGTATAAAAATCCGGCTGCATATAAATCTCCTGCACCAGTTGTGTCAAGACATGCAGATGGAAGAGCCTCAATTTTTGTAACAGTTTTTCTGTCAAAAACAAGCGACCCGTTAGCGCCTGTTTTTACTATTGAAAGGGGAACCATTTCTCCCATTGCAATAACTGCTTGCTCAGGGTTCTCCCCAGTCAGTGCCATGGCCTCTTCTTCATTGGCAAATAAAATATCCACTTTTTTAGGTATGAGATGTTTCAAAAAATCAAGATGCTGTTCCACAACATTATAGCTTGCAAGATCAAGTGATACATGAACACTGTTGGCAATGGCCTGTTGAACAGATTGTTCTATTAACTCATAATTCTGAAGCAAATATCCTTCAATATGAACAACTTTATAATTTGTAAATGTATATTCATGAATGTGCGAAGCGCTCAGCTCGACAGCTGCACCCAAATATGTGGCAAATGTGCGTTCACCATCAGGGGTAACCAGGGCAATTGCTCTTCCTGAATCTGTTGAGGAATAATTTATATGCGGGATTACTTCATTTTTTTCAAAATCTGAAATAAAATGCTCTCCCCAGGTATCTTTACCCAGACTTCCCAAAAATCCCGTTTGAACTCCAAGTCTGGCCAATCCGTTGATGGTATTGGCCGCAGAACCACCACTGGTGATTCGGGTGGGATATTGCATCGCAGCTTTCATTATTGAGTCTGAAACTGCTTTGTCAACCAACTGCATACTGCCTTTGGGCAAATTATGTTTTGTTAGAAAAGTATCGTCAGGAAGTTGAACCATAATGTCAACAAGGGCGTTGCCAATTCCGAGTACGTTCATAGTTTGTTTGGTTAATATTTTTTTAAATAAGCAGTATTGTCTAGAAATAGGGAGTAAACATTCTAACCATAACAAGTTTGCCGTTCATATTGAAATCACTTTCTGTAAGAGAAATGGTTTCTCCGGGTTGCATCAGTTTGTCATCACCTCCTGTATAGGCTTTTGGATCAATAAAAAACTGAACATCAGGCATGGCAGAAGTTTCAGCTACAAAATGATATCCGTAAGGAGTAAACCACAAATTCAAATCAGAGTAGGCAGTCTTAAACTCTTTTATTGAAGAACCCACCCCAATGCTTTCTTCTGTTTTAAAATCGGAAGACATGACCTGTATTTCCCATATAACACCACCGCCTTTACGTTGTTGTGACACAAAGAACCCAAGCAATGTGGTATTGTTTTTTTTGATAAACCATTGTGTGTCCTGCATGCCTTCACCCACATCAACCAATTCAGAGCTCATGGTCATTTCATCTTCCAGTTGAATATCATCTTTTTGTTGTCCCAACTTTACAAATCCTGCTGAATTTGATGTAATAAGCCATTGTTGTGCTGTTACTTCAGTTTCCCCATTGCCATGGTCATGATTACAATCCTTGTGTCCGCCACATGAAATGAATATTATGGCCATCACGAAATAAATAAATACATGTTTTAAGTTCATAGTTTTTTTTTACAAAATTAGTAAACTTGAACGAAAAGAGAATAAAAAATCCATAACTTTAAGTTGTTATATTTGTCACATCTTTGTTCAGAAAAACTTTTTGTAATTTCGCAATGATTTATGATGAAAAGTATTGCGATGAAAGAACAACTGAAAGTACACAACTCCATTTCAGGGAAAAAAGAAGCATTTGAACCCATAGCTCCTCCTCATGTGGGCATGTATGTTTGTGGCCCCACTGTGTATGGAGATCCACACCTGGGTCATGCCCGGCCTGCCATTACATTTGATGTGGTTTTTCGTTTTTTGCGTTTTTTGGGATATAAGGTTCGATATGTAAGAAATATTACCGATGTAGGGCATCTGGAGCATGACAGTGATGATGGAGAAGACAAAATTCAGAAAAAAGCACGTATTGAACAACTGGAACCAATGGAAGTGGCTCAATACTATACCAACCGATATGTTGAGTTTATGAACAGGCTCAATGTACTTCACCCCAGTATTGAACCCAGGGCATCAGGACACATTATTGAGCAAATTGATCTCGTTCAGTCCATTTTGAAGGCAGGTTATGCTTATGAATCAAATGGATCAGTGTATTTTGATGTAAAAAAATACAGTGAGAAATACCATTATGGAAAATTATCAGGCCGTAAGCTTGAAGATCTGCTTGAAAACACAAGAGTACTGGATGGCCAGGATGAAAAGCGGTTTTCTGCTGATTTTGCCCTCTGGAAAAAAGCAACTCCTGAGCATATTATGAAATGGAATTCACCCTGGGGGATTGGTTTCCCTGGGTGGCACCTTGAATGTTCAGCCATGGGAATGAAATATCTGGGCGAACATTTTGATATTCATGGGGGTGGAATGGACCTTCTGTTTCCTCATCATGAATCTGAAATTGCTCAATGCGTTGCAGGAACTGGTCATGAACCGGCCAAATATTGGTTACACAATAATATGATTACCATCAATGGACAAAAGATGGGCAAGTCTTTGGGAAATTTTATTACTCTTGAGGAACTTTTTTCCGGTTCACATCATTTGCTGGAGCAGGAATATAATCCAATGACCATTAGGTTTTTTATCCTTCAGGCTCATTACAGAAGTACTCTGGATTTTTCCAACCATGCCCTTCAATCTGCTCAAAAAGCATATCAGCGACTTACTGATGCAGCAAAAAAACTGACAACTCTGAAGGCTACAGAAACGGATCAGAATATTAACAGAGTGGAACAACTTGTCGATGCTGTTCACAAAGCTCTGCTTGATGACTTTAATTCTCCAGTGGCTTTAGCTCAATTATTTGAAGCATCCAAATTAATTAATCAGGCTGTTGAAGAAAAAATTACCATGGGTAATAAAGAGATAGAAGCACTTCATTATTTGTTTGGAAATATATTTACTGAGGTGCTTGGACTTCAACTGCAGGAAACACAGTGCAGCGCAAAGGATATGACTGCTCAATTAATGAATCTGATGTTGGAAGTGAGAAACCAGAGTAAAACTGATAAAAATTATGCAATGTCTGATTATATTCGCAATGAACTGGATAAAATCGGCGTTGTAGTGAAAGACACAAAAGATGGTGCCACATGGGATTTAAAATAAGATTTGAAAACATATGAAAAAAAATACAACATTATTCAAACCACACCATATTTTCATTTTTTTGCTTGCCTTTGCAATTGCATCATGTGTGCAGAAAGAGGATCAGCCAACTGAAACAGACGAAGTGGTTGAATTAAAAGAAGTTCCTGACTTTAATGCAGATACTGCATATTTGTTTATTGAACGCCAGGTAGACTTTGGCCCCAGGGTTCCAGGCACAAAAGCGTGGGAACAATGCGCCAACTTTTTGGCTGAAACACTTGAATTATATGGAGCAAATGTAATAGTTCAGGAAGCTTCTGTAAGAGCATGGGATGGAACAATTCTTCCTATGAAAAACATTATCGGTTCATGGCAGCCTGAAAATAAAAAGAGGGTTATGCTTTGTGCACATTGGGATACAAGACCATATGCGGATTGGGATCCCGACGAAAGAAACCATAAAAAACCCATTGACGGAGCCAATGATGGGGCAAGCGGAGTAGGTGTTTTGCTTGAAATTGCCAGACATCTTTCTGCGACACAACCTAATGTAGGGATTGATATTATATTTTTTGATGTGGAAGATTATGGTGAACCTAAAGATGATCAGTCAAAAATTAAAGATGACAACTGGGGTCTTGGATCGCAATATTGGGCAAAAAATCCCCATGTAAAAGGATATTATGCAAGATTTGGAATTCTGCTTGATATGGTAGGAGCAGAGGATGCAATTTTTTATAAAGAAGGCTATTCAATGCAATATGCAGAACATGTGGTAAAAAAAGTTTGGGATGCTGCTCATAAAATTGGATATGGAAAATATTTTTCTTATGAAAGATCAAATCACATCACAGATGATCATTACTATGTGAATCTATTTCTTGGACTTCCTACAATCAATATTATTCATCAGGATAAAAACAGCAATACCGGGTTTTTTAAATACTGGCACACCATGGAAGATAATGTTGATAAAATAAGCAAAGAAACACTGAAAGCTGTTGGACAAACGGTGTTGTATGTCATTTATAATGAATAACAGACTTACATTAGGTCGTTTGCAAGATTTGCCAGTTCGGATCTTTCTCCCTTTTCAAGTTTGATATGTGCGTAAAGCGGATGATGCTTAATTCTGTCTATAAGCGTTGAAAGTCCATTACTTTGTGCATCCAGATAAGGAGTGTCTATTTGATAAATATCTCCTGTAAAAATTATTTTTGTGCCTTCGCCTGCGCGTGTGATAATGGTTTTCACCTCATGGGGGGTTAGATTTTGAGCTTCGTCAATTATAAAACAAATGTCGGATAGACTGCGTCCTCTGATATATGCAAGTGGCGTAATAACAAGTTTTTCTTTTTCCAGGTCTTCATTGATGGCTTTATATTCCTTGTCTTTTTCACTGAATTGGTTTTTTATAAATTTCAAATTATCAAAAAGAGGCTCCATAAAGGGAGTGATTTTGCTTTTGATATCCCCTGGCAAAAACCCGATGTCTTTATTGCTAAGGGGGACAATAGGTCTTGCCAGATAGATTTGTTTGAAATGACGCTTTTGTTCAAGTGCTCCTGCCAAAGCGAGCAGTGTTTTTCCTGTTCCGGCAACGCCCTGCAATGTAACAAGTTTCACATCTGGATTGGCAATGGCGTGAAGGGCAAATACCTGTTCGGCATTTCTCGGATTGATACGATAAGATGGCTTTTTTTCAACACGCTCAATCAATCCTGTGACTGAATTGAAAAAAGCCAGAACAGATTGTGTTTCGTTTTTAATTATGAAGTAGTGATTGGGTATTGGATTTGATGAAAACAATTCAGCAGGACTGCAATAACCATTCTGATAAATTCTGTCAATAATTTCTTTGTCAATTCCTTCTAATGTGGTTTTGCCGGTATACAGGGATTCGACATCTTTAATTTTGCCTGTTTTGTAATCTTCAGCACAAATATTGAGGGCTTTGGCTTTCAGCCGGAGATTAATATCCTTGCTCACCAAAATAATTTTTTTGTCAGGATAATCTTCACTTAAAGAAATGGCTACATTGAGAATGCGGTGATCAGGTTTGTCTTCTCCAAATACCTTGCATGCATCCAGTCCGGAATGTCCGTTCATGATGACGCGGAATTTGGATTTTTTTTCCGGAATAAGAGGCAACCATTCATTGGTGGTTTTCTGATTTGATAGTTGATCAAGAAGACGAATAAATTCTCTGGCCTCAAAATTTATTATATCATTCCCCTTTTTAAAATTATCAAGTTCCTCAAGAACTGTAATGGGCAATGCCACATCATTTTCTTCGAATGTGAACAATGCATTGTGATTATAAAGGATAACAGATGTGTCAAGGACATAAATTTTTGATACTTCATTGTCCTTTTCAGAAGTAGTTTTTCTTTTTGCCATTTTTTTTTAAATCTTTATGAATTACAAATATAATGCATGTAAAAAAAAAGCTGCAGTGAAGCAGCTTTTTTTTGTTAACAGCCAATTGTTATTAATATTTGATTTCCAGTTCCTGAATAATGTTTTGTGCTTCAGCAAACTTATCTACAATAAACATAATATACCTGATATCAGAAGAAATGGTTCTTGTTTTGTCAGTCACATACCATAAGCTTGAAGCAGTTGCTTCCCAGTTGATGTCAAATACAATTCCCACTACTTCACCCTTTCCATTGAGCAAAGGAGCTCCTGAATTGCCCCCTGTTACATCATTGTCTGTGAGAATACACATACGCAATACACCGTTTTTATCAGCATATTTGGTGTATTCCTTTTTAAGGTATAAGTCTTTGATTTTTTGTGGAATAGTAAACTCCGGATTGTTTTCAACTTCTTTTCTGAGATATTCTTCAAAAGTAGTAAAATATGGTAATTCTGCACCATCAGTTGGCGTATAGTTGGTTACCTTTCCATAAGTAAGTCTCATGGTTCGGTTGGCATCAGGATAGAATTTTTTATCATTCATCATTGATAGAATACCATGCTGAAACAACCTTTCACCTCGTTTCAGCATAAGTTCATATGTTTTCATGCCTTCAAGCATTTTGTTGTATGCATCATAAAGCTGTTGTGTGGCAATAAAAGCAGGGTCACGTTCCATCACTTTTGCATCAGGAACCCTCAAAAATTCATATAATTTTTCTTTACTTGCAAATATAGATTTTTCATAAATCGCATTGGCATATAATGTAAAGTTGGATTTATACTTTGATTCAACTTCTTTGAAAACTTCAGCATGAAACTCTGAAGGAACTTCATCATAGTACATGCGAAGTAAAGCAACAAATAGTTTTTTGTCTGTTTCAACATCATAACTATTAAAGTGATAATTACTGGCAAAATATTTCAGTTTTGTGCTTTGATCAGCCACCAGAGATTGTCGTTGGTCTGGCGCTAAATTAGGTGCTGTCATATAATAATAGAGGCTGTCAAATTGCTTGACAAAACCAAAAATTTCTGGCCCTCTGATAATGGCTTCTCTGAAATAATATTTTGCATGGTTATATTTTTTCAGTTGATCAAAAGCAATTTTAATAGTAGGTATTGCATCTGCGTATAGTTCTTTTCTTTTGGGGTCAGCCAGATACCATTTTTCAAATATGCCCTCAAGGTTTTCTTTCTTTTCAAATACTTTAAGTCTTTTTAGAGTTTCGGTTTGCCCTATAAAATATTTCCAGTAGTTTGACGATCTGTTGTATTTTGATCTGTACATAAGCTCAATGTTTGGGTCAGTCATCATTTGCTCATTTATGATACGGAGTTTTGTGTCGCGGATTTTTACAATTGTTGGGTTGATTTGATCTGTTTGGTGCTGAACTCCGTGAGATGTCATAAACCGCTGTGTTGATCCTGGATACCCAAGAACCATAGTAAAATCATCTTTTTCAACTCCTTTCATGGATATTGGAAGAAAATGTTTGGGAACATAAGGAATGTTTCTGCGCTTGTTATATGTTGCAGGTTCTCCTTCGGGAGACATATAGATTCTTAAAAATGCAAAATCAGCTGTATGGCGTGGCCATAACCAGTTGTCACTATCTGCTCCGAAATTTCCAATTGCCATAGGAGGTGCTCCTACCAAACGAACATCTCTGTAAGTTTCATATATAAACAGATAAAACTCATTGCCCTGATAAAACTCTTTTACAACGGCTTCATAATAAGTTCCTTTTGTGGCATCGTTTACAATGTTTTCAATCAACTGATTTATTTTTTCTTCCCTGTCTGTGTCATTTAATGTTGGGTCAAGTTTGGAAACAATTTTGTCTGTTACATCTTCAATGCGCACAAGAAACGACACCTTCAGGTTGGGATTATACAACTCCTGCCTTTTATCAACAGCCCAAAAACCATTCTGAACATAATCTGTATTGTATTTAATTGAATTATCTGTAATGTATTCAAGCACACAGTGGTGATTGGTCATCATCAATCCTTCCCGTGAAACAACAAAACCAGTACACATGCCATCATTAATAGAAACAATTGCATCCTTCACAGATGACTGATTGATGCTGTATATTTCCTGGGGAGTCAGTTGTAACCCCATTTTTTGCATATCAGTATAATTCAGCTTTTCAATAAGATTAAGCATCCACATTCCCTCGTCAGCCATAACTTTTGTGGAGAAAGCAAGGGCTAAAACTAATAATAATTGTATTTTTCTAAACCTCTTCATGATATTGTGTTTTTTTTGTTATTTGCAAAATTAATATGATTATTCTTTTAAGTGTATTATTTATTTTTTCAGGATTCTAAATTCTGTTCTTCTGTTTAGTTGCCTTCCTTCATCTGTTTCGTTGGAAGCAATGGGTTCAGTTGCTCCGTAACCTTTTGCTACCATACGGTTTTTGGATATGCCATTTTTAACTAGATAATCAACAACACTTTGGGCTCTGTCCTGTGACAACTTCATATTGTATTCATGTGAACCAATAATGTCAGTGTGGCTAAGTATTTCAATTTCAAGAGTTGGGATATCATTCAAGAGTTTGATGAGTCTGTCAAGTTCTTCTTTTGACTCTGGTCGTAAATCAGATTTGTCAAAATCATAAAATATGTTATTGAGTGTAATTTTTTCCCCAACTTCCACATCCTCAGCAGTAATTCTTACAGTATCTGCAAGTAGTTTAACAAGGAACAAATCAATATTGAGAAAAGCTCGTTGCTCGTTTTCATCAATATGAAACTCTTTTGTGGCCTTTCTGTAGCCTTCTGTTTTTCCCTCCAGGGTATAGTGTCTTCCCATGGGTAACGTGATTTTATATTGACCGGTTTCTTCGTCTGTGGTCATTTTTGCAATTATCTGGCCGCTTTCAGTGTCTGTAAATGAAATGTCAGCTTGAAGAAATTTGAATGTGGCATCATCAGCAGTACGTCCTCTCACTGAAATGTATTTTTTCTTTGGTTTAATAATGGTCAGGTAATTTATATCGAGGTCACCCAGTCCGCGACGTTGCCGGCTTGTTGAAAAAACAGCAAACTTTTCATCGGCTGTGGGATAATAAAACACATCATCTTCGGTTGTATTTATGGGATAGCCAATGTTCTCGGGAGTTGCCCAAAAACCGTCTTCTGAAATAGTAGTAACAAAAATGTCAAATCCTCCCATATTCTCATGTCCTTCAGATGAAAAATAAAGAGTTACTCCGTCTGATAGAATAAATGGAGCATCTTCATCATATTTTGTGTTGATGGTTGGTCCTAAATTTTCAGGTTCTGTCCACTTGTCTCCACCAAGATGAATAGATTTATAGATGTCTCTGCCTCCAAATCCACCTGGACGATCACTAACAAAAAACAAAGTTTTTCCGTCGGGAGCCAGTGATGCATGTGTTTCCCAGTTTTGAGAATTAATGGGTTCAGGTAGTTTTTCGGGCTTACTCCAGTCTCCGTTTTCAAATTTACTAATGTGAATATTCCCCACACCCTTGTCGTCTTTGTAAATAAACAAAGTTTGCTCATCATGGGAAAGACTTATGGATGCTTCATGACCCGAAGTGTTGATCTTTCCTTTAATTGGTTGAGATTTTTCCCACTTTCCGTTGACCAACCGGGTAATGTAAATATCTTCAAAAAATAAACCTTTTTCATCTTTTTTACCGCCAGTTGAGTTTTCACGTCTGGATGTGAAGATGATGTAATCTTTGTTTTCAGAAATAATAGGTGAATACTCTGGATATGGAGAATTTACACTTGGGCCAAGGTTTTCAATTCGAATACTCACAGGGTTGTCAACCAGTTTTCGTGCATTATAAGTTTTTTCAATCATAAACTTCACTTCATCAACCGCATCAGGATTAAGATCCATAATGTAGTTGAGGTAAATATTGTAATACTCAATTGCTTTTGCAAACCGGTACTGAACATGACAGGCCTGGGCAAGATAATAATATGCCTCAAGTGGCACTGTGGTCTCAATATAATCTCCCAGATAGGAAAGGTTTACATGTCTGATTGCTTTTTCAAGATAAGGGATTGCTTCGGTTTTGGATCCGCGAACGTGCATGTAACAATAACCAATCTTGTAGTTCAAATTTGGATTGTCAGGCCAAATTTGTTCAAGTTCCATGAATAATGCAAGTGCAGCCTCATAGTTTTCGTCAATGAGAAAAATTTCTGCTTTTTCATAATTCAACCGAAACTCTTTGTTGTTGACAATATTCTTTACCCCATCATCCTGTGCCTTCACAAAGGAGATTGCCCCTAAGCAAATGGCTGTTAATAACAATATTGAGAAATACCTTTTCATATAAAATAATTCTTTGGTTTATATAATTCTTTCGTTTAGGGTGACAAAGTTAGATAAAAATATTAAATATGAATAAAAAATTTCGACAGAGACAAAAAGATGTTTCAAAACAACTTACATAATAAACTTTGCAATTTAACCATGCTACAGTCAATATTGCAAGGGAAACAATTTTTAAAAAGTCAGATAAGCCAATGCCAGTCATAAATTGGCTTACTCATAGAAAGCTTCTTTGCCTGGATAAAAATATTTTTCTTTGGCAACATCATCCGGAAAAATAAAATATTTGCACTCTCCCTGAGCACATAATTCACCACCTGAATCATATAAATATGAATCAATAAGTGCAATGTTTCTTTGCATTTCCCTGAAAACACCCCTTATTTTCATAGGCTGTTTCGTCATCTTTGCAGTCTTCTTATATCGAACTTTTAGTTCTGATGTTACTCCAGACTTTCCAAGCTTAACAAAAACAACCCAACTTGCAATTTCGTCCAGCAAGGTTGCCTGAATGCCTCCGTGAAGTATGCCTATCCATCCCTGAAACTTTGAGTCTGGCTCCCAGCTGCATGTGACCGAGTCCTCTTCCTCAATGAAATTCATTTTTAACCCAAATGAATTCTCGCCGGAACAACCAAAACAGTTGTAGCCGTCAATTTTTTGATACGGATTTGAAATTTTTTTTCTCATTGGTTTCATCTTTTGTTAATTGAACAACTCAAAAACAAACATTTTTCAATTTTAGTCTTGCAAATATATAATAAATAAAACCGCTGTGCAGTTACAATATATAAATCTGTGGAATTAAAAAAAATCAAGATATTTTAAAATTTGTGTTTAATCAAACTTTTAAGAGTTAAAATTAAGGTATCTTTGTAGAAAAATACTATCCTTTTGTTATGCGATTAGTTATATTGCTTGGTTGCTTGTGTTTTTTTGCCTATGTTGTTCAGGCAGAAATATCACCGGATATTC
This sequence comes from uncultured Bacteroidales bacterium, assembly GCA_964526285.1. Taxonomy (GTDB): domain Bacteria; phylum Bacteroidota; class Bacteroidia; order Bacteroidales; family DTU049; genus CAYMAZ01. Next base: position 59,240 of record CAZGIW010000006.1, read on the forward strand.
AACGATTGAATAAACAAGCTCAGGAATTAATGATTTCCAATCCTGAAAAGGCAATGGAAAAACTTCAGCAGGCTCTTGTTTTATCACAGAAAATCAATAATCATGAAGGATTGTTAATGACTCTTTCCAACATTGGCAATCTGCTTTTTCAGGAGAAAAAGTATAAGGAAAGTATCATCTATTTGAAAAGAGCTTTGAACATTGCTGAAAGTACATACAGCCCATATGATATTGCTTCCGTTTCTCTTGTTCTTGGGAAAGCGTATAACTTTTTGGGAGACAAAGGCAATGCATTGTTTTACCTTGACAAAGCTGGAAAATTCTTTGCTAATGTAGGAAATACAGATGGTTTGCATGAGTCCTTTCAAATGACCAGCCTTGTTTATCAGTCTCATAATCAATATTATCAGGCACTTCATTATGGAATTGAAGCATTAAAAATTAGCAGTAATTTTGATAATAAGGAAAAAATAATTCTATCTCTTGGAAATTTGGGACATATTTATTCACTATTAAATGAAAAACAAAAAGCCCTTGATCACTTTCTGCAGGCTGTTCAAATTGCTGAGGATGCTGAACCAACACCCTATTTGCCAATTTTATATATGAATGTTGGAATACTCTATAGGGATATTAACTGGCAAATGTCTGTTAATAATTTACTGAAAGCCTATGATCTTTTTAATGCGTTTAAAAATAATGACGGAATGGTTGCCGCTCTAACAGAAATTGGGATTTCCTACAAGTCAGTAAAAATCTATGATAAAACACTCAATTATTTTTTAAGAGCAAAAACAATTGCTGAAAAAGATAATAATTACCAAAGAATAGTGTCTCTCAATAAAGAAATCTCAGACATTTATATTATTCAAAAGAAATTTAATAAAGCAGTTATTTATCTTGACCAGAATTTTAATCTGGCAAAAGAACTGGAAGATGTCAGACTCGAAGCTGAAGCCTTGCTTAATTTAGGGAATCTCTACATCAGCAAAAGAAGTTTTGTTAAGGCAACAGAGCTGTTGCATGAAAGTTATCTGCTAGCCAAACAGATAAAAGATATCTTGTTATTATCAAAAATTACTGAGAGTTTGTCTACAAGCTATTACAATTCAGGAAATATTCATAAGGCATATGGATTTTTAAAAGCAAGCAAAAATTTTTCCGAAGAAATTGTAAAAGAAGAAGAAAAACTCACATTTCAAATGTTGTATTCGGTATTTGAAGTAGCAAACTCAGAAAAATCTTTGGAAATACTTAGAAAAACAAACCAAATTGAACGTCTGGAAAAAGATAGAGCAAAATTAATTCAAAGAAGACTCATGTCTGGAATAGTTGCCCTGGCAGGGTTGATGGGAATATTGGTTTATGTCTTATTTCTAATCAGGAGAAAAAACAGAATACTAAAGATTAAAGGATTGGAAATTGAAGCTTCAAACCTTGCTTTGTTAGAAATGAATATTCATCTTGAAAAGCAAAAAATTGAACTCAATAAACTCAATGAATCTTTGAATGAAGCAAATACAAAGCTATCAAAATCAGAAGAAAAGTATAAAACCATAAGCATAGAAAAGGATAAACTGTTTTCAGTTATTTCTCATGACCTAAGAGGGCCATTTTCATCAGTGTTGAGTTTTGTGAAGATGATGAAAAGAGATGTTGGAAAAATGTCAGAAAATGAAATCAGAGAGTTAATTGGGGAGCTTGAAGATTCCACTGAAAGGATTAATACATTGCTTGAAAATCTTTTAAGCTGGTCAATGCTGAATTCCGGTAAAATCAAATTTCAGCCTCAAACAACTGAGCTTGGGGAAATGGTTGAACAAAACATAAATCTGTTCAAACATCTTGCAAAGCAAAAGAACATTGAAATAATAAGCTTATGGGACAAGGAGTATCACGTTTTGTGTGATAAAGACATGATCTCAGCTGTCATTAGAAATTTGCTTTCCAATGCCATAAAGTTTTCAAAGAAAGGAACAAAAATTTATGTAAGGTTATTAAATAATAGTGGGAGTATTGAGCTTTCAATAAATGATACAGGACCAGGGCTAACAATGAATCAGCTTCAGGATATTCTTTATGGAGAGAAAAAATTAATAAGAACAGGTTCCTCTGGAGAACGAGGGTCCGGGTTGGGATTAAAAATTTGTGAAGAATTTCTGCAGCAACATGAAAGTCAGCTTTTCGTTGAAGAAACTCAACCATCAGGTTCCGTTTTTTCGTTTACTCTCATAGAAAATACTTAAGAAAATGAATTCTATTAAATCATTTTTAGGTAAAACAGGGTTGATTATCGTTGTGATTTTCACTCTTCATTCCTGTTCAAAAGTAAAAAAGGAATATTATCCAAATGGACAGATAAAGTCTGAAATTCGATACAAACAAAGCAAAAGAAATGGAGAAGCTGTTTATTATCATATGAATGGATACACCAAAATTATTTGCAATTATGATAATGATTTATTGAACGGTTCATTCAAAAGCTGTTATTATAATGGGAACATGGAAAGGGATGAAAACTATCAGAATGATACATTGCATGGTTCAGCAAAAAAATATTATGAAAACGGAAAACTTCACCTTGACCTCAACTATAAGATGGGACGTCTTGACGGAAACTACACAGAATATCATGAAAATGGTCAAATTAAGGTTGAAGGGGCTTTTTATAATGAATTATATCAGGGCGAATGGTTCTATTTTGATAACAATGGCATTCTCATTGGAAAAGGGGTTTATGAAAATGGCAAAGGAATGCATGTGTCTTTTCACTACAATTCAGCCGACACTCTTGTAAAAACGCCTTATTTGAAAAATGAAAAACATGGAAAAGAAATGTGGTTCAATAGAGACGGGTCGCTCAGGGAGATGAATATATTTGAGAATGGTCGTTTTGTCAGTAAGGAGAAGTATTAATTAGTTTTATTAATGAAAAGAATCATGAAATATCAAAAAGAAACACAAAGGAATTTCATTGATAATGTTGTTGCACAAATGCTTGCTGCAGCACGAACAGCTCCCAAGGCGCGTGGACTGGACAGGCTGTGCCTTGCTGTTGCTTCTTTTGATGAAGTTCAGATGCTTGCACAGGAAATGATTAAAATTGCCCAAAACAACGGCCCTGCCTTTTTTGAGCGTGATGCTCAAAATATTCTGCAGGCTGATGAAGTAATTTTCATTGGCACTAGCTATGAGTCTCAGGGGCTTCAGCTTTGTGGTTATTGTGGGTTCGAAAATTGTGAAAAAAAGAATGAGAATCCTGATGTGCCCTGTGTATTCAATACTGGAGATCTTGGAATTGCAATTGGCTCTGCAGTGAGTATTGCTATGGATAATAGAGTGGATAACAGGATTTTGTACTCTGCCGGCTATGTTGCAGTAAAAATGAAACTTCTCCCTGAGGAAGTGAAACTGGCATATGCTATCCCCCTGAGTGTTTCTTCCAAAAACCCTTTTTTTGACAGAAAATTTTGACAGAAATATTTTACGAATGAAAAAATTCTTGTAGGTTTGCTGTGGGTTTTAAAAAAAGGTGTAATTATGAGCGGAAAATTCAATTTTTATGGTGTTTTTACTGGATTTTTTATGGTGATTGCAGTAATCAGTGGTTGCAGGCAACTTGGAGAAATGAAAAATCTCAGCAAATGTCAATTCAGATTAAAAAACATTCAGATACAATCTGTTGATAATGTTGATGTGTCTAATGTAAAAACAATGAACGATTTGAATGTTACAACAATAGCTAAACTTGGGAGTAGCTTGCTTACAGGAAAATTACCCCTTACATTTCAAACCAATATTGAATCAAAAAATCCCAACAACCAAAATGCAGCCATCAACAAATTTGATTTGCACATTTTATTCAATAATGTTGATCTGGTTCAAACTGTTGTCAACCAACGTGTGGAAATCCTTCCCGGACAAACTATCGTAATTCCTGTGGTTTTAACTTCAGATATTGCCCAGATTGTTAAAGGAGAAAATATTCGTACTGTGCTTGGATGGATTTTTCCGGGGAACGATACTCCAGCAGTGTTTACAATTAAAATTAAACCAAGCATTCTGGTTGGTCCTGTGACTCTCAGCTATCCCGGATTTATTACACTTTCCAAAGACTTTAAAACACAATAATAATGAGCAACAGAAGAAATAGAGCACTTGAGTTGCTTCACCAGCACATCAAAAATCCTAAGATGATAGCTCATTGTCTGGCGTCAGAAGCTGTAATGAGAAAACTCGCAATTCATTTCAGACAAGATGAAGATGATTGGGGATTGTGTGGACTAATGCATGATATTGATGTGGAAATTACAAATGCAGATCCATTGGTTCATGGTACTTTGTCAAGAAGCATCCTGCAACCACTGGAAATGACCGAAAACGCCATCGAAGCAATTGAAAGACACAATGAAATGTCTTCAGACATGCCAAGAGATAAAATAATTCATCATGCTTTGGCCGCAGCAGAAACTATAACAGGTCTTGTGTTTGCCACAGCAATGGTATATCCGGACAAAAAAATTAGTAGTGTTAAGGCAAAATCAGTTGTAAAAAGGATGAAAGAAAAACTGTTTGCAGCATCTGTGAAAAGAGAAAACATTATGGAATGTGAATTAATTGGGATTTCAATCAGTGACTTTGCTCTGATGACAATTGATGCCCTTTCTCCAATTCAGGAAGAATTAGGTTTTTAGTAAATATTGATATGAAATAATTAATAAAGATGGAAAAGAAAGTTTTTTGCGCAGGCAATCATGGTGATAAAATCAGATCAGATTGCAAAATTTCACTGGAGTTTAACAATAACAATGGTGTTCATATTGAAATTAAAAGCAAGGTAGGTGCTATATTTAATAAAGCAATTCATAAACAACTGGAGGAGCTTTGTAATTTCTTTAATCTAAGTAATGTCAATGTGCTTCTTGAAGACTCTGGGGCAATTTCTCCTGTAATTGCTGCACGTTTTGAAGCAGCAGTGAAATTGGCCGGATTGTCCGATTCAGAATATCTGCCTCATTTGCTCGATGAAAACAAAACGGTTACTGAAAAAGATGTCTTGAGGCTTTCAAGGCTTTATCTGCCCGGCAACAGCCCGACACTCATGTTGAATTCCGGAATTCACAAACCAAATGGTATTATTCTCGACCTTGAAGATGCTGTTTCTCCTGAGAAAAAACATGAAGCCAGATTCCTTGTGAGAAATGCACTGAGAGCAATAAACTTTTATGGGTCTGAAAGAATGGTTAGAATAAATCAAATTCCCAAAGGCCTCGAAGACCTTGATTTTATTGTTCCACACAATGTGAATCTAATTCTTGTTCCAAAGTGTGAATCAGCTCAACAAATTCATCAGGTGAATGAGAAAATTGAAGAATTAAGAAAAAAACATGGTTTTACATACAATATATGGCTTATGCCAATCATTGAGAGTGCCCTTGGAGTTATTAAAGCATATGAAATTGCCACATCCGCTAAAAATGTCGTGGCTATGGCTATCGGCCTTGAAGACTTTACAGCTGATATGGGTGTGCCCAGAACCAATGAAGGAACAGAGTCTTTTCTTGCCAGAACCCAGTTGGTTCTTGCATGTAAAGCAGCGAAAATTCAACCAATTGACTCAGTTTTTAGTGATATTGATGATATGGAAGCCCTGAAGAATAATGTGTTGTCATCCAAAGCTATTGGGTTTGAGGGAATGGGTTGTATACATCCAAGGCAAATACCAGTCATTCATAGTAACTTCGCCCCTCAGGACAAGGAAATTGAAAAAGCACAAAAAATTGTTCTTGCATTTGAAGAGGCTGAAAAAAAAGGACTGGGAGTTGTTGCTCTCGGGTCAAAAATGATTGATCCTCCTGTTGTGAAACGGGCATTTAAAACTATTGATATGGCAATCTCTTTACAAAAACTTGATAAAAACTGGAGGAAAATAAATAATGAATAATAAGTATGATCAGGTAGTGAAAAATGCAGTCGGCAGAATGGTGCCGGTCATCATCAACGGTGCTGAACATGTACCATATATGGGTGTTGGGAAATTCAGACCCACAGGACGTAAGCATGCTCCATATATTGCTACTTGTGCTGATTATCCAGATGATGGAAACAAAATCCAGCCATCACTGAAAGAGGCATTGGTTAAAGCAGGTCTTAAAGATGGAATGGTCATCGGAACGCATCATCATTTTAGAAATGGAGACTTAATTGCAAATCAGATATTTGATATTGCAAAGGAATTGGGAGTAAAAGATCTGGTTTGGGCTCCCTCTGCCTCATTTCCCTGTCATGAACATCTGATTCCATATCTGGAAGATGGAACCATTCACCATATTGAAGGAAGCATGAATGGCCCTTTGGGGAAATTTACAAGTTATGGCAATATGAAAGGGATGGGAATTCTCCGCTCTCATGGCGGAAGGTATCAGTCTATTCAGGATGGAGAATTAAAAATTGATATTGCTGTTATTGCAGCCCCCACAGCCGATGCTTTTGGGAATGCAAACGGAGTAAACGGACCAGCTGCCTGTGGATTGCTTGGGTTTGCCCTGGCGGACTCTCAGTATGCTGATAAAGTTATTGTGGTCACTGATAATCTTGTGCCATTTCCATGCATTCCGTGGCAAATTCAGGGAAATTATGTGGATTATGTGGTGGTGGTGGAACAAGTAGGAATTTCTGAAAAAATTGTTTCCGGAACAACTCAAATAACACGAAGCCCTGACCGTTTGTATATTGCGGAATTAACTGCAAGTTTTTGTGATGCAGCAGGGTTGGTTAAAAATGGGTTTTCATATCAGGCTGGTGCCGGAGGAACAGCTCTTTCAATAGGGAATTATTTCGCAGATATGTGTCGTCAGAGAAATATCAAAGCCAGGTTTATCAGGGCAGGAAGCAACAAATACCCTGTGCAGATGCTGGAAGAAGGATATGTTGATTATATTCTCGACGGACAAACATTTGACCTTGAAGGGGTCAGGTCTATGAGGGAAAACCCCGGACATGTTAACACAAGTCCTTTTACAAGTTATAATTATCATGGGAAAGGAAATTTTTCTACTTTGGTTGATATTGCTATTCTCGGTGCTACTGAGGTAGATGTGAGTTTTAATGCCAATGTAGTAACTCACTCCGACGGTTTGCTGCTGCACGGAATTGGAGGTTGGCAAAACTGTCTGTTTTCAAAATGTACAATTCTTCCAATCCCTTTATTCAGAGATAGAATTCCTGTGATTCGTGATGAAGTGACAACTCTTTGTGGACCAGGTGAACTCATCGATGTGATTGTGACTGAAAGAGGCATTGCTATCAACCCCTTAAGAACAGACCTCATTGAAAAAGTGAAAAACTCAGGACTACCTGTTAAAACTATTCAGGAACTAAAACATGAAGCCGAAGCCATTTGCGGGAAGCCGGAATTGCCAGACCTTGAAGATGAATTTGTGGCTGTTGTGAAATGGGTTGATGGAACTGTAATCGATGCTGTAAGAAAAGTAGCAAAAAAATAGTTTTTTTTGTTTTTAATAAGATCGCGCAAAAACGACACGTTGCTTCGAAGGTTTGCCCGAAAAAACACATACTCCCTCTTCCTTTTCTCCTTCAACAGGGATCACACGAATGGTAGCCTTGGTTTCATCCTTAATTTGTTGTTCAGTTTCTGCTGTTCCATCCCAGTGAGCAAGAAGAAACCCCCCACGTTCAATGGTTGTTTTGAATTCATTCCAGCTATCAACCTTAAATGTATTCTGCTCTCTGAAATTCAAAGCTTTTTGGTAGATGTTCGTTTGAATTTGTGACAGTAATTCCTCAATTCTGTTTGCTAATCCCTCAATTGAATACGAGGATTTTTCAAGCGTATCTCGTCTGGCCACCTCAACACATTTGTTGTCCACATCTCTTGATCCAACAGCAACTCTGACAGGCACCCCTTTGAGTTCATATTCTGCAAACTTCCAGCCTGGTTTGTTGTTATCGCTGTTATCATATTTCACAGAAATTCCCTTTTCTCTGAGTTCCTGAATAACAGGGGATATGTATTCATTCACTTTTTTATAGTCCTCCTCGTTTTTAAATATGGGAATAACAACAACCTGAACAGGTGCCAGTTTGGGAGGCAAAACCAAGCCGTTATCATCGCTGTGTGTCATTATTAAAGCTCCAATCAAACGTGTTGAAACACCCCATGAAGTTGCCCATACATATTCCAGTTTGTTTTCTTTGGTCAGATATTTTACATCAAATGCTTTTGCAAAATTCTGAGCAAGAAAATGTGAAGTGCCTGCCTGAAGCGCTTTTCCATCCTGCATTAATGCTTCTATACAGTATGTTTCTTCAGCTCCGGCAAATCTTTCATTTGGACTCTTTACTCCCTTCAGTACTGGAATTGCAAGGTGTTGTTCTGCAAACTCAGCATATATCTCAAGCATTCTTTCTGCCTCTTCCACCGCCTCTTCTTTTGTGGCATGAGCTGTATGCCCTTCCTGCCATAAAAACTCAGTAGTACGCAAAAACAAACGTGTGCGCATCTCCCATCTGACAACATTTGCCCACTGATTAATAAGAATTGGTAAATCTCTGTATGATTGAATCCAGTTTTTATAGGAATCCCATATGATGGTTTCAGATGTGGGCCGAACAATAAGCTCTTCTTCCAGCTTGGCCTCAGGGTCAACAATTACACCATTTCCATCAGGATCATTTTTTAGTCGGTAGTGTGTAATAACAGCACATTCTTTTGCAAATCCCTCAACATGACTTGCTTCTTTGCTGAGAAATGACTTTGGTATGAAAATTGGAAAATAGGCATTTTCATGGCCGGTTGCCTTGAACATAGCATCCAAAACAGATTGCATTTTTTCCCAGATGGAATATCCATATGGCTTAATAATCATGCAACCTCTCACTGCTGAATTCTCTGCCAGTCCGGCTTTAATAACAAGTTCGTTATACCATACTGAATAATTTTCTTCTCTGCTTGTTAAGAATTTTCCCATTTTTTTGCTTTTGGTATGAAGTTTGGTAATTATATGTTGTGAAATAATTTTAAAAATGCAAAAATATAAAATTTTTATGGAGGGTACAAAAATGAAAACAAGATTTAAAATTTGGATGATTCCCTTAATTCTGCTGGGGATGAGTGCATGTACAACAAACTATTACAGTACTGCACCTTATTATGATGATGTGTATTATACACCTAAAAACACACCGCAGACAGAAACGGTTACAACAACCCCGGGAACAACAACAACAACATCTTCTCCTGCAGAAACAGGAAATTATGAAGATGAATTCGCGTATGAAGACAGAAACCTCACCACCGAAACCTATTACGATGATGAAGGAAACACATACGTGACAAACAACTATCATGGCGATGTATACAATTATGATGATTATTATGACTATGAATATTCAGCACGGATTCGCCGTTTTTATGCTCCTTATACAGGATTCACCTACTATCACGGTTACTACACAAATTATTACTGGTACACTTATGACCCATACTATTGGGGTGTAAGTATTTATCATGGATATCATTGGTGGAGACCAAACTACTATTCTTACTACAGCCCATGGCAATACGGATATGGATGGTATGGCTGGAGACCTTATTACAGCTACTACGGCTGGGGTTACCCATACTACGGATACTATGGCTACGGTGGATACTGGAATGGTTACAACCATGGCTACTGGAACGGATACTGGGATGGTTACTATGCAGGATCAGGATACTATTACTATAATAGTAATGATTCTTATGGAAATACATACTATTATGGACCTCGCGACCCAATAGGGTCAAGCAACACCCAAACAGGGGGAGGAACAGGATCACTCACAACTGCAGAAAACTTAACTTTTGGCGGAACTGTTGAATCATACCTGGCTACTTCAAACTCAAATACCATAATTAAACCTGAAGGAATCACTTCTTCCTCAATCTCTCCTTCAACTAGTACAAGCAATGTTTCTACTTCTACTAAACCAACTGAAAATAGTACAACAACAGCTGTCACAACATCAACTAAACCAACTGAAAATAGCACAACAACAGCTGTCACAACCTCAACTAAACCAACTGAAAATAGCACAACAACAGCTGTCACAACTTCTACTAAACCTACAGAGACAACAACAACAACCTCTGCAACAACTTCAACCAAGCCTACTGAAAATAGTCAGACAACGAATGTAACTCGTACTCCTGAAACCAATAACAATAAACCATATACTTCTCCTGACTATAACAGACCAAAATCAAATCAGGAATACTCTACATCATCCGGAAGAGATTATGAAAAACCCAACTACTATCAATCAAACTCTGTAACAACCTCAAAAGGAACAACTCGTCCCAACTCAGGAAGCAGTTCATCAGGAAGTAACTACACAAGGCCATCTTCAAATACAGGAACCTCAACAAGACCAGCCTCATCAAGTAGTTCTTCAAGTGGGACTTACACACGTCCTTCCTCCGGAAACAGCAGACCATCAGGAAACACCAGTTCCTCAGGCAGCTCTTATAGTCGTCCTTCTTCAGGAAGTTCAAGCAGCGGATCCTATTCTACTCCTTCTTCAGGAAACAGCAGACCATCAGGCAGTAGTTCTTCAGGTAGCTCTTATAGCCGCCCATCTTCAGGAAGTTCAAGCAGCGGATCGTATTCGCGTCCTTCCTCCGGAAGCAGCAGACCATCAGGTAGCAGCAGCTCATCAGGAAGCTCATATTCACGTCCTTCTTCAAGCTCAAGCAGTGGAAGTTCTTCAAGAGGAAGTAGTTATTCTTCAGGAAGTTCATCAAGAAGCAGCGGCAGTAGTTCATCAGGCGGTTCATCCTCCTCTTCTTCAAGAGGTGGTGGTGGCGGTAGCAGAAGATAGTTGCCAGAAAGAAAATAATTGATTTGTGACACATTAACACGACACAACTATGAAAACAACAGCAAAAATATCACTGATTATTCTTACAACTCTGTTAAGCTTCACACTGCTTGCGCAAAACGAAGTAGACGCCCTGAGATACTCAAAACTGACTCAATTCGGAACTGCAAGAAACATATCAATGGGAGGAGCCTTTTCAACACTGGGAGCTGATTTTTCAGCTCTCAGCACTAATCCTGCCAGTATAGCAGTGTACAAAAAATCCGAATTTACATTTTCTCCCGGACTGGGTTATACAAGTACAGAATCTAAGTATCTAGGAAAAACAACAGATGACTTCAAATACAATTTCAATTTTACCAATATTGGAATGGTGTTCGCAGGAAACATAGGTTCAAAAGACACTGATAAACCAGAATGGAAAGGAATTCAGTTTGGAATTGGTGTCAATAGATTGCAAAACTTTAATAACAGAACTCTGGTTGAAGGATTTAATAATCTGGGGACAATTCTTGACATCTACCATGCGTCAGCTCAGGGAACTCACTATGATCAACTGGGAGTTTTTGATACTCAGTTGGCTTTCAACACATATCTTCTTGATACTCTCGGTTCATCAACCAACTATATTCAGGCTTATCCAGGTGGAGCAACACAACGCAAAATGATTACCACAACAGGAGGCATTGATGAAATGGTGATGACCCTCGGCGGCAACTATAACGACAAGTTTTACATTGGTGCTACAATTGGAATTCCATTTGTGTCTTATAATGAAATTTCAACCTATCAGGAAATTGATGAAGACAATTCTGTTGCTGACTTTAACTCTCTTACAATTACAGACGAAGTAAGTACAACAGGGGCTGGTGTCAATCTGAAAGTGGGTATGATTTATAGAGTAACTGATTGGGTTCGTGTTTCAGGAGCATTCCATATTCCAACATTTTATAGTCTGACTGATGAATGGCAGCGCAAAATGGATTCTGATCTTGAAGGAATGGGAAGCTATTCTGACAAATCTCCCATTGGAAGATTCGACTACAGCCTGATGACACCAATGAGGCTTATTGGCGGTGTTGCCTTTGTAATTGCCAATCGTGGTTCTGTTACAGCGGAATATGAACACATTGATTATTCAACTTCCAGATTGCGTGAAAAAAATATCAGCGGCAGCTTCTTCGATGCTAATGACAATATTAGAAATAACTATACAAAAGCAGGAAATATCAGAGTAGGAACTGAATGGGTCTTCTCTCCCTTCAGTATCAGAGGTGGATATGCTTTATATGGTAATCCTTTCAAATCAGGACTCAATGACCAAACAGAACAAATTATTTCAGGTGGTATCGGGATTCGAGACAAACATTATTTTATTGATTTCGGTTACTTATATTCAACATCAAAATCAGATTATTTCCTTTATCCACAAGTTGTAGAGGCTGCAAGTGTAGCTCCTACAAAGCAAATGTTTGTGTGTACAGTGGGATTTAAATTCTAATTGACAACATACCCTCCGTCATAAAAAAAAGCAGTTTGTTTAAAACTGCTTTTTTTTTTGAAATTATTCAATCTTAAAAGGTATAACTGACCCCTATCATTCCATTTAATCTCTGACTTGGATAATTGTTCCAGTAATAGTGGCGCTTGGTTGTGAAATTATTAAATCTTAACCAGGCACTCAGATTTTTTGTGTAACGGTATTCAACTTCCAGGTTGAAATCATATATGGGCTTTAATTTTACTTCAGCATCATTAACCAGAGCATATCGTTCTCCAAAAGCAAAAACATTCAATTTGCCGTAGATTTTGTCAGAAAGATTGTAGATAATTCCAAGGCTTCCTTCATATTTTGGTAAATGCCAGGCTTTAGCCTGAGTTTCTGGAGAAAAAATATTGTAGGCAGAATATATTTCAGCCGAAAACTTTCTGCTGAAATCCATCATCAATTCCAAAGATACAGAGAGAATATCCACATTATCATACACCAGACCAAACCGATTGCCTGTGGCTAAAAGAAGAGTATCTTTGTAAAAACCCAGTGTATCATTAATAAAAAGAGGCATGTTTTTGTTTTGGCTGTTTCTGGCTGAAAACCGATAATTATATTTACCTCCAAACCCACCACTAATACCTCCGTAAAGAATATTTTCTGAAATTGTGAACTCCATTGGAAGTATTTCAGTGTTGATAAAAGGATTAACATCAGATAATTGACGGAATGTTGTTCTTTCAATTGCCCCGTCAATTCCAAGGAAGATCTTTAAAGCGCCCGGAACAATGTGAATATCCAGTTGTCCGTATGGAAAAAAATGAATTTCTCCGATTGAATCAAGCTGTGCGCTGATTTTTCCTCCTACAGTCAATTCCAGTTCATCTCGTTTAACATTAAGATAAGGTTTTATATTTACGATGCCTGTTGAAATGCTCTGCAATGCATAATCCTGAGCAAAGAAACCTCCGTGCGCATCAACAAAAATTGTTTCTTCTTTAAGAAAGCGAAAGAGGTCAATGTGTTTTTTCAATTGGCCTTCAAACAGAATGTTTTGTTCATTTACATTGTATTCATCCCATAAACCTTGATATTTCAGCGCAAAAAGATTGTGAAATTTGTCTCTTTGTTTGTAGTTGCTTTCTCCCATGAAAAAGAAATCCAGTTTTTTAAAGACCTGGCGGATATCGTTTTTTTCAAAATCAGGAGTCAGGCTGTCAATTTGAAAGCCATAATATCGAATAGCATCTCTGTGGTAGTCCATTCCTGTTGAAATAGTATATTGTGGCTGTATAAAATGACCTGATACTCCAATAGTGTTTTCGCTGAAACCGGGATGTGGATAATTCTCAATATTTCCTCCTGCTGAAAAATGTTTCATATGAATTTCACCTCTCAGTTTTTTGCTTCTGTATGAGTGGTGTGAAATGTCAATAAGAGGAGAGCCATAATTGCCAAATCCGGCTATGATATGATTCTTGTGTAGTTTGTTAAAGGTTTCGCCAACCATTTTTGCAGGGGGAATTGCTTTCACATTGAATTGCAAATCCACAGGGATAGAAACAATTTTGTATTCAATTTTTGGGACAGGAATAACAGTATCTTTCAGCTCAGGAGTAAATCCAATCTTTCTGGCTTCTGAAAGCTGAGGTGTGTAAGCACCCAAAACGGTGACTGTTTCATGCTGCCCTCCTGTTTGTCCTGTTGCTTTTTCTCCGGCAATTATTACTAAAACAATCAATAATAATAAATTTGATGTTTTTATATGTTTCATGGTGATATAATTATTCGTTTACATTTTCAGTTTCATTTTCGCCAGCATTTTCCATCTCAATGATTTCATCCAGTTTTTTTTGTGCCTCCATCACAATATCAACTCCGCTGTAATTATCAATGAGATTTTTGAGTGTATGTTTGGCCTGATAAAAGCTACCTGTTGCCACATAGTTGTCAGCAAGTAGAAGAAAGGATTTGGCAACCCAATATTCATAGGAAGGCAGATTATTAAGGAGTTCAAAAATCAGTTTTTCTGATTCCTGATATTTGCCAATTGTATAATTAATGAGAGCCAGATAATAATATGCTTCTGCACCATATTCACTTTTCAGAATCTTTTGTTTTTCAAATTCCTGTTGAGACAAAGCAAAGTCTTCAACATGATATGCAGAAACTCCAATCACCGATCTGGCTTCAACAATATTTTCCTCATTGGCCTTGGGAGTGTCAATCACTTTTTGAGCAGAAATGATTGCCTGACGATATTGTTTTTCTTTGAAATAGCTTCTCATAACACCCTGACGTGCAATAAGAATGTTGTCCTGGAACTCTGCTTTTTCCTCAAGGGAAGTAAAATACTGAGCGGCTTTCACATAATTCTCCTTACTGAAATGAATTCTTGCGGCATTGAGAAGAGATTTTTCAGTGAATTTGCTCCATGGTTTTCCGATAACAAATTCATACCCGACTAATGCACGATCATATCGTTGGTCAAAATAATCGCATTCAGCTTTGTAAAAATGAGCCTTTAGAATAAATAATCCATTTGGAAAATTCAGAATATATTTTTCAAAACCACTGACAGCACCCACACAATCTTCTTTAAAATAGAGGTTTTCTGCTGCAGTATATGTAATTGAGTCCTGTTCAACTGCCGCCACAGTCATGCCAAGTTCCTGAGCATACTGAAAAAAGCCTTCAGGCTGACCCATTTCCGAGTAGATATTACTTATTACAACCAGTACCTCGCTTGATTCCTTCGTGCCAGGATACATTTGGATAACTTTTTTTAGTTCAACAAGAGCCAGTTGATACTGGTCTGTATTGTAGTAAATCATTCCCAGTTGCTTCATTGCTCTCAGGTGATAAGTGGAGTTTTGATGATTTTCGATGATTGTTTTGTAATATCTTATTGCATCCTGATTTTTGTCAATAATTTCATAGGTGAATGCAAGTTCATAAAGAACATCAGTATAATATGTGCTTTTTGGATAAGATTTAAGAAATAGCTCAAGGTCTTCAATTTTTTCATTAAATTTTCCCTGCACTCCTTTAGAGTTTCCTCTCTGGAAAAGAGCATAATCAGCATATGCAACACCTGGCTTTACTGCTTTGTCATACTGAATGGCAGCTTCTGCAAATCGATTGGTTGCATAGAAACAATCTCCTGTGCGGATATATGCATCATAAGCAAGGGCATCATTTTTAACAGAGTATTTGTCCTGGAAAGTGCGAAAAGAAGAGAGTGCTTTCTCATATTCTTTTTTGTTAAAATGACAATATCCAATATTGTAAAAGGCTAATGCATATTGTTCAGAGCTAATTGCCCCGGGAGATTGTAAAAATCTTTCAAAACTGATTAAAGCTGAGTCAAGATTATTAATTCTGTAATAAGCCTCTCCAATCCAGAATATTGACTGAGAACGGAGGTGCCTGTCATATGGAAAAGCAATTGATTTGTTGAAAACAGTGATCGCATCCGTGTATTTTCTGTCGTTAAATAACTCAACACCACGATAATATGCAATTTTCTGATATGCTATGTTCAGTTTCTCATTTGGCCTTTTAATTTGTTCAATGGATATCAGAGCCTCTTTATAGTTTCTGGTTTGCATATAAAGATTAATAAGATATTCGTATGCCTCATCAACCCTGAAATTATCGGGGTATGTGTTTACATACTCAAGCAAGGCTTTGATTGCCTCATTGTATGGATTGATTGCCAGCTCATATGACAGTTTTGCAAAATGAAACAAAGCATCTTCAGAGATAGTTGAGTTTTTATTGATTTTATATGCCTGATAAAAAGCATTACGTGCAAATGGTTTGTTGTTGGTTTTAATATAGCAATCTCCCAAATGATAGTTGGCGTTTTGAGCTATAGTTTCATTCCCTGAAGTGGCATTTTGAAAAACCGGAATGGCTTTTTCATAGTTGTTAATTCGATAGTATGCATAGCCCAGCTTGTAATGGTCTTCAGCTGTGAGACGGTCTGATGTTGTGGATTTGTATTTTTCAAAATATTCAACGGCTTTATCAAATTGACCCAGGTTAAAGTAGGATTCTCCCAAAAGTCTTGCAATTTCAGGAAGTCGTTTGGTGGTTGCATTGTTGATAAACGGTTCGGCAAAAGCAATGAGTTCGGGGTATTTTTTCTGGAAATAATAAATTTGAGTAATATAATAAGGAACAATTGGTCCAAAATTTTCGTCTTCAGTGAGTTTACTAAAATGTTCCAGAGCAGTTGCATAGTTTTTTTCAGTGTATGCAATATGAGCAAAATAATATGTGGCAGCAGGAGAATAGATGCTTTCAGAATCTTTAACAAGGATTAAATTAGATTTTGCCAAATCAAAATCATTCATCATGAAAGCTGAATATCCATACTTGAAATAATATTCCAGCTTATCTTCCTGTTCCAAAAGAATAGGGTCAACCAGTGCATATTGTTCAACCGCCTGTTTGTATTTTTTATCCCTGTAATGAATGTTGGCAATGTAAAACAGTGCGCTTTCTTTTCTGGTGTTTTCAGGATATTCTTCAATAAAAGACTCAAGACGATACATGGCGTCAAGATTGAGTAGTTCATAGGCACATACAGCCATATGATAGCGACATTCAGCATACATCACTGATTCTTTGTCATCAAGCATTTCAGTTACTCTCATGAATCTGTCAAAAGCTGCAGAATATAGCTCCTTGTGAAAAAACTCTGAACCCTGACGATAAATGTTCTCCGGGGACTTGTTTATAGTCGTTTTCTGACCGAATGTTTGAACTGTGTTCAGAATCCCTGCAGCCACAATTAGAAAAATGATCCGTTTCATATGTTTGTGTTTGTTTAATAACGTGTAAAATATCAACTGTATTCTAACTGTTTAGGCTCCTGTTTACAGGATATACTAAACACAAAGAAACAGCATGATAGCAGAGCATAAAATTATAGACAAATCAATATGCTGTTTTTACGTGATGCTGTTTTTTATTAACAGTACATTATTAATAACTTAAAAATTATTTATCTTTGTATTCCCCTTATTTTATCTGCAAATATTAATGCTATCATTATGAAAAAAAATAAATTCACCATCTCTGTTGTGTTTTTTATTGTATTTAGTGCAAATGCATATGCATGGAACACTCCGTCACATTCATCTCCGTCAAATGGGTCAGGTGTTTGGGTAGGAGTTACTCTTGACTGGAATGCTGTTGCTTCTTCTGAAAAATATCACTTGCAGGTGGATACAACACCTCTGTTCAATTCGCCACTCCTTTTTCAGGTTGAAAAAAACTATATCAACAGTTCCAGTGGCAACAGTGATACTCAACACACAATGGACAATTTGTTCTTCGGACAAACCTATTAC